>CAYZKM010000605.1:0-3279 GCA_964478525.1 uncultured Bifidobacterium sp. | reverse complement strand
ATCTCCAGCACAGCCTCGCGGTTGTTCAGGAAGATGTCGCGCCACATCACAGGATCGGACGCGGCGATGCGGGTGAAGTCGCGGAAGCCCGAGGCCGCGAAATTGATCACCTCCTGCCTTGTCTCGTCCGCAAGGTCGTCGGCGGTGCCGCAGATGGTGAAGGCGATCAGATGCGGCAGATGGGACACCACCGCCAGCACCCGGTCGTGATGCGCCGGGTCCATGGCGGCGATCATGCTGCCGCAGCGCTTCCACAATTCGCCCAGCTTCTCCACCGCCGCCGGATCGGTGCCAGGCAGCGGGGTCAGCAGGGTCCACCGCCCCTCGAACAGCGTGGTGAAGCCGGAATCGGGGCCGGAATACTCGGTGCCGGCCACCGGATGAGCCGGGATGAAATGCACGCCCTCGGGCACGAACGGGCCGATGTCGCGCACGACCGACTGCTTGGTGGATCCGACATCGGTCAGGATCGCGCCGGGGGCCAGATGCGGGCCGATGCGCTGGGCCAGGTCGGCGAAGGCCCCGACCGGGGCGCACAGCATCACGCAGTCCGCGCCCTGCACGGCCTTGGCGGGGTCGATCTCGACCCGGTCGGCGATGCCCAGCTCCATCACCCGGTCCAGGGTCGCCTGGGTGCGGGCGTTGACCACGACCTCGGTCGCCAGGTCGCCGCGCTGTCTGGCGATGCGCGCCACCGACGACCCGATCAGCCCGATGCCCAGCAGCGCCAGGCGCTTGAACAGAGGCTCAGCCATTGGCTGACTGCTTCATGAAGGCCGAGAACCCGGCAATGGCCAGCTCGACCTCGTCGGCCGGGCCGACCGTGATGCGCAGGCAATGCGGCAGGCCATAGCCCGCGACCTTGCGCACGATCACCCCGCGCGACCGCATGAACGCATCCGCCGCATTCGCCTTTTCCGTCGTTCCAAAATCAGCCAGCACGAAATTCCCCTCGCTCGGCCACACCTTGATGCCTGCCGCCGCCAGCCCCGCGGCCAGCTTCGGACGCCATTCGGCATTGTGGCGGGCAGCCAGTTCCACCCAGCCCGGTTCGTCCATCGCCGCGATGGCGGCTGCCTGCGCGGCGACCGAGACGTTGAACGGCCCGCGCGTGCGGTTCAGCACGTCCACCACCGCCGGCGGGGCATAGCACCAGCCGATCCGCATCCCGCCCAGGCCGAACACCTTGGAAAAGGTGCGGGTCATCACGGTGTTCGAACCGCCATCGACCAGCGTCACGCCGGGGTCGTAGCCTGGCGCGGTGACGTATTCGGCATAGGCGGAATCGATGACCAGCAGCACATGCTCGGGCAGGCCACGGCGCAGCCGCTCCATCTCGGCCTGCGTCAGCATCGATCCGGTGGGGTTGTTCGGGTTGGCGATGAACATCAGCCGCGTCGCCGGCGAGACCGCAGCCAGCATCGCGTCCACGTCCACCCGCAGGTTCCGTTCCGGCACCTTGACGACGCGGCTGCCGGCATAGGTGCCGGCGATATAGTAGATGGCGAACCCGTGCTCGGACATGATGATGTCGCGGCCCGGCCCGCCATAGGCCAGGCAGAACTGGTACAGCAGGTCATCCGACCCGGCGCCACAGACGATGCGCGCCGGGTCCAGCCCCCAGCGCCGCCCGATCGCCGCCCGCAGCGCGTCCGCCCCGCCGTCGGGATAGCGGTACACCTCGGTCACCGCGTCGCGGATCGCCTGCTGCGCGCCGGGCGGCACGCCGAACGCGCCTTCGTTCGACGACAGCTTGATGGTGCGGTTCACCCCGGGCAGCGTCGACTCGCCGCCCACATAGGGGTGGATCGTCAGGATTTCCGGGCGGGGTGCCGGCGAGGTCATGGCGCGCCCCCGGCGATGGGCACCGCATAGCCGCCCAGCACGACGGGGCGGCGGGGGAAACCCTCCAGCCGGGACAGGCGGGGGTCGTCGTCGGTCAGGTGGCCGTCGACCTCGACCAGGACATGGTCGGGGCGCAGCACGATGCTGATCGGCGTCAGCCCGACCGCGGCCAGCGCCGAGGAGATGCGGGTGCGGCTGAGCGCCTGCTCGATCTCGAATCCCAGGAAGCTGCGGTCGGCGCCGCTGGCGTCGGGCGCGGCCGAGGCCACCACCACGGCCTGGATCGCCGATGTGGAACGAGGCCGAGCGGCCCAGAATGGGAGGCGGGCGATGATGTGCATGCGCGGTTCGCTGTGCAGCAGCGTGGACCACCAGGCGGCGGTGTCCGACGGGTAGGGCAGTACGGCGACCGACGCGGTGCCGGCGCTGACCTCGGCCAGGGCGCGGGCCGGGCTGGTATGCGGGTGGATCGGCGTCAGCGCGCCGAAATGTTCGCGCGCCGCCATGGTGATGCCATGGGTGCCGTCGGTTTCGCAGACCGCCACGATGACCGGGGCCTGCATGCCGGTGGTGCCGGCCAGCATTTCCCGCCACATGCAGAACAGCGTCTGCGCCGGCAGCGCCCCGGAGTGGCGCCCCACCAGGCGGCGGATGATCGATGCCTCCCGCCCCGGGCGGAACGCGGCGGCCTTGCCGGACCGGGCGACATGCTCGACCACCCTGGCCCGCTCCATCAGCAGGTCGTGGATGGTGTCGTCGATCCGGTCGAGTTCGGCACGCAGGGCGGGCAGCCCGCCGGGCCAGCCATCCTGCGAGGCGGGCTCGCCGGATGCGTCGGCGCCCGGGGATGTGGTGCCAGCGGAGGCGGCGGCGGGAGAAGCGGCGGTCTGAGGTGTGTCGGGCATGGCTCTGGCCGTCTGGGGGCCGGAACATCTAGCGGATGCGGGCTGTCCTGCAAACCCGCCCCGGCGATGGATGCGGACCGCGGTCTACCTGCCCTGAAACACTATTGGTTGCGGGGGGTCGCCAGCCGCATTATGCAGGCCGCGCAATGGACCAGGTAGCCGCCCTTACAGACGTCGCGCACTCCCATGTCAGCTTCGACGATGGGATCGTGCTCGAATGCGGGGTGACGCTGCCGAAGCTGGTCGTGGCCTTCCGCACCTATGGCACGCTGAACGCGGATCGCACCAATGCCGTGCTGATCTGTCACGCCCTGACGGGCGATCAGTACGTGGCCGAACGCCACCCCGTCACCGGGAAGGACGGATGGTGGGATGCGGTGGTCGGGCCGGGGCGCCCGGTCGACACGGACCGCTATTTCGTGATCTGCGCCAATGTCCTGGGCGGTTGCATGGGCAGCACCGGGCCGCGCACGCCCAAGCAGGATGGCGGCGTCGAACCCTGGGGCACCGATTTCCCCCCGGTGACGAT
>CAYZKM010000604.1:0-3288 GCA_964478525.1 uncultured Bifidobacterium sp. | reverse complement strand
GAACGCCAGCGCGCCCATCGCGCCATGGGTCGAGGTATGGATGTCGCCGCACACGATCGTCATGCCCGGCAGCGAGACGCCCAGCTCCGGCCCGATGATGTGGACGATGCCCTGGCGCACATCCAGGATCGGGATATAGGGCACGCCGAACTCGACGACGTTCCGCTCCAGCGTCTCGACCTGGATGCGGCTGTCTTCTTCCTTGATGTCGGCCGGCACGCGGGACCCGACGGTCGGAATGTTGTGGTCTGCCACCGCAATGGTGCAGTCCGGCCGGCGCACGGGGCGCCCGGCCATGCGCAGCCCCTCGAACGCCTGCGGGCTTGTCACTTCGTGGACAAGGTGGCGGTCGATATAAAGGATGCAGGTTCCATCCGGCAGCCGCTCGACGACGTGGCTGTCCCAGATCTTGTCGAATAGGGTCCGTGGCCTGCTGGCGGACATGTCTGCTCCCCGGGCATGATGGCGTGTCAAGGCCGAGCGGGGTCGGCCCTTGCAGGGTGATTTGGACGAATGGGGCGGGATGTGCAACCCGGTTTGGCTGAACCCAGCCATCCCGTTGCGAAGGATCCCGTCCGGATGGCACAAACACCGCTTCCAGACCGAGGATCATCATGCCTGCTTCGGCCCCCGACCCGAACCCGTCCGACGCGCCCGCCGGCCCGACGGCGCTGCACGACTTCAACGGCGCGCCCTACCCCGAGGTCATGGTGCGGCTGCACCAAGTGCTGCGCCCGGCATCGTATTTCGAGATCGGGATGGATGCGGGCATGAGCCTGGCGACCTCGGCCTGCCCGTCCATCGGCGTCGATCCGGCGTTTCAGTTCAACGACCTGGAGGTGGCCAACGCGATCTTCGCCAAGCCGGCGGTGTCGCTGTACCGCATGACGTCCGATGCGTTCTTCGACCAGTACGATCCCACCGCGATCCTGGGACGGAAGATCGACTTCGCGTTCCTGGACGGGATGCACCGCTGCGAGTTCCTGCTGCGGGATTTCTACAACACGGAACGGCATTGCAAGCGCAACTCGGTGATCGCGCTGCATGACTGCCTGCCGGTGGAGGTGGCGATCACCGCGCGCACCCATCCCGACGCGTTCGGCGGCTCGGTGCAGACCGAATTTCCGCACCGCCACAACTGGTGGACCGGCGATGTCTGGCGCACCGCCCTTCTGCTCAAGCGCGCTCGGCCTGACCTGCGGATCACCGCGCTGAACGCACAGCCGACCGGTCTGGTGCTGATCACCAACCTCGATCCCGACAGCCGGGTGCTGGTCGACGGCTATGCCAACTGCGTCGCCGCGATGATGGGCTGGCACCTGCCGGATATCGGGGTCGGCGCCTTCATGGCCGAGATGGAGGTGCAGCAGACGTCATCCGTCTGGACGGACGAGCAGATCACCGCCCGGTTCTGGCTGTAGCCGGGTGGCCGGGTCCGCCCGGCCACCGTGCGCCGAAGGGGAATGGGGGAACGATCCCCCCCCCCCTGGCATTACTTCGCCGACGTGTCGGACGCCGCCGCGGCCTCGGTCGTGGTCGCGCGGGCCTTCTCGGCGATGCGCGCCGACTTGCCGCTGCGTCCGCGCAGGTAATACAGCTTCGCGCGGCGCACATCGCCGCGGCGCACCACGGTGATATCGGCGATCGTCGGTGCATACAGCGGGAACACGCGCTCCACGCCTTCGCCATAGCTGATCTTGCGGACCGTGAAGTTGCTGTGCAGGCCCTTGTTGGAACGCGCGATCACCACGCCCTCGAACGCCTGGGTGCGGGACCGGTCGCCTTCGACGACCTTCACCGCGACGCGGACGGTATCGCCGGGTGCGAAGTCGGGCACCGCGCGGGCCTCGGTCAGGCGCGCCATCTGCTCCGCCTCGAACTGCTGGATGATGTTCATCGGTCGATCGTCCTCTCGCTTTGATCTCTACGGCTCGGTCGTCATGCTGACGGTCGGCGCCGGCTGATGGGTTGACGTGTAGGCGGCCCACAGGTCGGGGCGGCGCTCACGCGTGATTCGTTCGGATTCCGCCCGGCGCCAGGCGGCGACGGCGGCATGGTGGCCCGACAGCAGCACGTCCGGCACGCGCCGGCCGCACCATTCCGCGGGCCTTGTATAGTGTGGGTATTCGAGCAGTTCGGCCGAGAAGCTTTCCTCGATCGCGCTGTCCGCCGCCCCCATCACGCCGGGCAGCAGGCGCACCACGGCATCGAGGATCACCTGCGCGGCAAGCTCCCCCCCTGACAGGACGAAGTCGCCAAGGCTGACCTCCTCCATCGCATGGGCGTCGATCACCCTTTGGTCGATGCCTTCATAGCGGCCGCACAGCAGCACCACCCCGTCCGCCGCCGCGAAGCGACGGGCATCGGATTGGGTGAACCGCCGCCCGCGCGGGGTCAGGCACAGCAGCGGACGGCCATCGGCGACCGAGCCGACCGCCGCGTCCAGGATATCGGGCCGCAGCACCATCCCCGCCCCGCCGCCGAACGGCGTGTCGTCGACGGTGCGATGGCGGTCGGTGGCGAAGTCGCGGATCTGCACCGTGTCCAGCGACCAGACCCCGGTTTCCAGCGCGCGCCCGGCCAGGGATTGCCCCAGCGGCCCGGGAAACATCGACGGAAACAGGGTCAGCACGGATGCGCGCCAGGTCATGACGGCGCCCCCGCCAGCGATGCGGCACCGGCCCTGGTTTCCACCTCGGCCTCGAACGCCGGCACCTCCAGCTCGTCCGGCGGCACGACCGTGACCCGCCCGCCGGCCAGGTCCACCACCGGAACACAGGCCGCCGTGAATGGCAGGATCAGCGGCGGGCCGATCGGACGCTCGACCTCGATGCTGGCGCCGGCGCCGTAGTCATGCACCACCGCCAGCCGTCCCACGGTTGCACCAGCGCCATCCACCGCCGTCAGCCCGATCAGGTCGGCGAGGTAGAACTCCTCCTCGCCGGCGGGCGGCAGCGTCTCGCGCGGGATGAACAGCCGTGTGTTGGTCAGCTTTTCCGCCGCGGTGCGGTCGGTGATCCGGCACAGGGCGCCATCGATGATCTCGGCCACCGCGGCGATGCCCTCGCCCCGCCAGGTCAGCACGAATCGCCGCCCCGTCGCGTCGGTCAGCGGACCGTACGCGGTCAGATCGGCCGGGTCGGCGGTGTGACTGGTCACCCGCACAAGCCCGCGGACGCCGTGCGCCCGCCCGATCACACCAAGAAGGATGCGGCTGTCCGGCACTGACGCCTCAGGCCCCCGCGGCTTCCTTGGCGCGTTCCTGCGCCTTCTTCTTCGGCGCCGACT
>CAYZKM010000603.1:0-3291 GCA_964478525.1 uncultured Bifidobacterium sp. | reverse complement strand
CGGCAGGACTTCCCCGATCACGCCGGTCGAGGCGACGAACACCTGCCTGGCCGCGCAGCCGGCCAGCTTGGCGCCGGCGGCGGCGGTGGCAGAGCAGGCATCGCGGCCGGCCTTGCCGGTGAACACGTTGGCATTGCCCGCGTTCACCACGACCAGCCTCGCCTTCCCGCCCTTCAGCGCCGCGCGGCACCAGTCCACCGGCGCGCCGGGGCATTTGTTGGAGGTGAACACGCCGGCGGCGGTGCTGCCGGCGGGGACCTCCATCATCACCACGTCGGTGCGGCCCTTGTATCGGATGCCCACGGCCGCGGCATTCATGCGGACGCCGGCCAGGGGCGGCAGTTCCGGCAAGGGAACGGCGAGCGGTGAAATGGAACTGGTCATGTTTCCCTTCCTCGGTCTTTTTCCGGCCTGGCTGGCAGGCCTTATTTCGCGGGCGGCGGCACGGCGGAGTCGGTCGCGCGCGGCGCCGATCCGTCCAGGTTGAACTTCTCCACCGAGACGGTTTGGCGCGCGCGGGCGACGGCCTGGCGCACGCCTTCCTGGATCACCTGCTGGCGAAGCTCGTCACGCGCCTGCTCGAAGGTTTCCGGTTCGGCCCGCCGGCGTTCGATCGTCTGGATCACGTGCCAGCCGAACTGGGTCTGCACCGGCGTCGGCGTCACCTGGCCGTCCTTCAGCGCGAAGGCGGCGGCGGCGAATTCCGGCACCATGTCGTCCTTCTTGAAGAAGCCGAGATCGCCGCCCTGGCGGGATGCGCCGGGGTCCTTGCTGTATTTGGTCGACAGCGCGGCGAAGTCGCCGCCCTTGGCGAGTTCGGCGATGATCGTCTTCGCCGTGGCCTCGTCCGGCACCAGGATGTGGCGGGCGTGGATTTCCTCCACCCCCGGCTTGCCGGCGATGTCGCGATCATACCGGGCGCGCAGGGCGGCGTCGCTGATCAGCGGGCCGATCTCTTTCTGCAGCAGGGCGCTTTCCAAGGCGCGCTGCGCGGCCGCGTCGACCTGGCGCCGCACGTCGGGGTCCTTGTCCAGGCCCTTCTTGCGTGCCTCGGCCGCCAGCGCCCGCCCGTCGATCACCTGTTCCAGCAGCATCGGGTACAGGGCCTGCGGCGGCATCTGGCGGGCGGCGTCCGGCAGGCTTTGTGCGGCGGCCTGCAGCTCGCTCAACAGGATCGGCTGGCCGTCGACCTTGGCGATGACCGGGTCGGGCGGCGGCGAGGTGGCAGGCGCCGGCGTGGCGGGCGCGGGGGACCCCTGGGCGAGAGCGGCCCCGGACAGAAGCGGAAGCACGACCATCGTGCCGACGAGCAGGCGGGCCAGGGCCCCGGCAGACGGTGCCGCGGAAAGTGACATGCAAACCCCAAGATTCAAGAATTGGATCAATGATGAACGAAGCGATCTGCCCTCACAAGCGCGTGTGCGCTGGGGTCAGCGTCGCGGTTGCTGCTGGGCCGGCGCCGCGGTGGGCGACGGGGCCGGACCCGGTGCCTGGGGCGGCGGCGGTGTATCGGCGCCGAGGGAGGAGCGGAAGCGGGGGCCGGTTTCCAGTTCCGTGCCGTCGAGGTTGAAGCGGCGGATGATGACCTGGCCGCGGGCCTGCTCGACGGCCTGCTGGACCGCGTGGCCCAGCAATTCCTGGCGGATGGCGGGCTGTGCCTCGGCCAGGGTGGGTGGCGCGACCTGGCGGCGTTCCTCGACCTTGACCACGTGCCAGCCATATTCGTTACGGATCGGGTTGGCGCCGACCTGTCCCGGCTGCAGCCCGAACACCAGGTCGGCGAAGGCGGGCCAGACCTGCTCGCGGCGGAAGAAGCCGAGGTCGCCGCCATTCCTGGCATCGGGGTCCTTGCTGACGGTGCGGGCCAGGGTGGCGAAGTCGGCGCCGTTGCGCAGGTCCTCGATCACGTTGCGGGCCTCGGCCTCGGTCGGGACCAGGATATGGCGGGCACGGATTTCCTCGGTGGCGGCGCGGTTGGCGAACTGGCGGTTATAGGTGGCCTGGATGGCCTGTTCGGTGACCTTGGGGCTGGCCTCGCGCGCCAGGTAGGCACCTTCCAGCACACGCTCGGTCGCCGCCTCGATCTCCTTGCGGACGTCCGGCGTGTCTTCCAGCCCGGTGCGCTTGGCCATGATGACCAGGGCCTGGTGATCGACCAGGCGGTCGACCAGCACCGGGTACAGCGTGTCGAACGGCAGCCCGCGCAGATTTTCGGGCAGCGCCTGCATGGCCGCGCCCAGGTCGCTCAGGCGGATCGGCTTGCCGTCGACGCTGGCCACGATGGGGTTGGGGTTGGCGCTGATCGGCGGCGGCTGGTCGGTCGCGTCCTGCTGGACCGGCGGCGGCGCCAGGCGCGGGGTGGTGGCGGTCTGCGCCCATGCCGACGGCGCAGCCATGCCGCCCGCCAGCGCAGCGGCGACGGCAAGCGCCGGCGCGAAAGAACGACCCGGTCTGGATTCAGGGCGGTGCGGCATGGCTACTCCGGGGCGGGGCTGCACGACGTCGTGACCAGCCGAGACCCGCCTCGTATGCCCGGTCCGGGCTGAAATCGCCAGGAAATCCGGATGATGCGGGTGGCCGGCGCCGCCCGCCGCGCACCGGCCAGGCCTGGCCATGCGGGGTCCCGCGGGGCCGGTCCGGCGGGTGGGACGGCATGCGATCGACAACGATCTTATACGCTGTCGTTGACCCTGCGGCATCCGGGTCCTATCTGAACGCGGTTCCCGGCCCGTATTCACCGCCAGACCGCGGACCATACCGCACCTGGAAGGATCGCATGTTCTCTTCGATCGCCCGCGCCATCTTCGGCAATGCCAACGACCGTGCGTTGAAGGCCTATCAGCGGCGTGTGCCGAAGATCAATGGCCTGGAACCGACCATGGCCGCCCTGTCGGATGAGGCGCTGGCGGCCAAGACGGTGGAATTCCGCGACCGCCTGGCGCAGGGCGCGACGCTGGACGACCTGCTGCCCGAGGCGTTCGCCGTGGTCCGCGAGGCCGGCAAGCGCGTGCTGGGCCAGCGCCATTTCGATGTGCAGCTGATCGGCGGCATGGTCCTGCACGAAGGCAAGATCGCCGAGATGAAGACCGGCGAGGGCAAGACCCTGGTCGCCACCCTGCCGGTCTATCTGAACGCGCTGGCCGGCAAGGGCGTCCACGTGGTGACGGTGAACGACTATCTGGCCCGCCGTGACGCGGACTGGATGGGCCAGATCTATAACTTCCTGGGCATGTCGGTCGGCGTGATCGTCCACGGCCAGGACGACGACGCCAAGCGCACCCAGTATGGCTG
>CAYZKM010000602.1:0-3292 GCA_964478525.1 uncultured Bifidobacterium sp. | reverse complement strand
AGGCCGATCGTCCCACCGCGCAAATCACGACGTTGCTGGTTGCACCAGACGACCGCCGCCGGGGGATTGGACGGCTGCTGGTCAAGGCGGCCGCGCAGGCGTCTCGGATCGCAGGCTGTGACGCGATGGAGATACGATCTGCATCAACGGCCAGTGGGTTGGATGCGTTCTGTCGGGCCACCGGATTCGCGGATGCCGGTTCTTGCTTCGTCCGGGCGCTGCGAAAAAAGAGTTGAACCTATGCGCTCGCGCCGAGCGGAGCCTGTGACAGCAAACGGCGCGCGCGCTGCCGCGCCAGGCGTTGGACTTTCTCGTCGTAGAGCGGGCGGATGATTGTTTCAGTTGATGCCTCGACTGACGCCGCGGCACGGCGCCAGTGCATCCCCGAGGGATGATGCCGCGCGGCCATCTTCACGTTCGGCATCACCGCCTGCGCGAAGCCGTATTTTACGGCATCCGCCGACTGGAACGTGGTTTCCGCCGCCATCCAGGCCTGGATCTGGTCCTTGGATTGTCCAGTGCGGGCGGCATACACGTCGGCGATGCTACTGCTGGTCGCCTCCAAGTGATCGGCGGCAGCCCGCATTTCGGCGGCCGGGCCGACGGCCACCGTCCAGGCTTCGTGGATCATGATCTCGCCGGCTTCCGCTATGCGGATTTCGTCCCCGGCCATGGCGATCACCGACGCGATCGAGGCGGCAATGCCGTCGATGAACGCCACCACGGTGGCGGGATGGTCGGCCAGCAGACGATAGATCGCCAGCCCCTCGAACACGTCGCCACCGTAGCTGTTCAGCCGGACGTGGATCGTCGACACGACGCCAAGCGCCTTCAGGTCGACGGCGAATTGCTTGTCCGAGACGCCGCCGAACCGTTTGCCGATGTCCTCATAGATATAGACCTCCGCGACCGAAGAGCCCTTGGCCTTCATGGAGTAGCCGGTGCCCATCTGCCGCCCTTCCTTTCGGGGTCTGTTCGGTGGGGTTGGTGCCAGCAGGATCATTTGAGACCGGCTGTGACACGATGTTCTGACCGGCCAGTTCGATCGGGACCATGTTCACCGGCACGAAGTGCTTGTCGCCGTCGGGGCCGATCGTGTTCATGTTCTCCAGCCGTAGGATCATGTTGGGCGATGCGGCGCCGACCATGAACAGTGACTTGTAGAGTTCCGCCCGCGCCGTGCTGTCGCCGCGGAGCAGACCGTTCAGGTTCATCTTGGTCAGCAGGTTGTTCCGGTTCTGGCCGAACAGCTTGTAGTTCGCTTCCTGCTCGAAAGCCTTCACCCAGGGCACGACGCTGTCGACCACCACCTCGATCGACTGGTGCTCGATGTTGCTGAACGTCGCGCGGGCCAGGTGCATGACCTTGTGCGGCGGCACGCCGAACCAACGGCAGATTTCCTCGATCTGGTGTTGGCGCGTCTCGATGAACTGCGCCTCGTTTGGGGCGCGGGACACTGGGGTCCATTTCATGCCCTTGTCGAGGAAGAAAGTCTTCTCGCCACCAGCGCCACGGAACTTCTTGAGCTCTTCCTTCAGGATTTTCAGCCCGTCGGCGTTGAGGCTCTTTTCCATCTCGATCACGCCGGACGGGTTCATGCCCTCGCCGAAGAACGTCGCGCCGAACAGTTCCGTCGCTTGTGCCCAGCCGATGGATTGCGCGGCGTATTCCACCACGTTGTAACCGACTGGCCCTTCGCCAAACCCTTTCAGATGGAACATGTTGCTGGCGTCGAGATCGATCCAACCGCCGACGCCGTTCCAGACCTTGTAGTACAGCACGTTGTTCGCATCGTGCCTCGGAGACACCCGCGAGGGATGGATCGGCCAGAGGTAAAGCGCCCGTCCGGCATTGTCGCGTTGGATCTCGGCATAACCATTGCCCCAGAGCAACGCGTGACCCAGCATGGTCTGCCGCCAGGTGAAGGCGCCCATCTCCGGGTTTGGGCGCTGGTTCAGCATCGTATCCACGGGACTGCTGGTAACGCGCTCGATATCGCCGTTGTGGCTCTCGCGAACCACGCGCCATGGCAGTTGGGCGACGGCTTTGGTTAGGTACTGCACGCATGCCCAGACGGTCGCATTCTGCAGCGACCGGTCATGATTGACGAAGGTTCCGGCCGGTGTGCGGGCGCCCAGGAAGAACCGTCCGACGCTCGATTGCTCGGTACCGGATGACGTCAGCCGGTTCAGCGCCGTACGGAGGAAGCCGATCATCGTGCCGCCTCCCGTGCCGCTGCTTCCGCGGCGGCTGCCTGTGCCATGACCTCGTAGATCGATGGCTCATCCTCGATCTCGGTCCGGTCGCGTGCCTTGCAGCCAATCGCCATCGCCGCCGCCACCGCGCCGTCGATGCGGAAACGCGTCGCGCTCTTGTCCATCTTACGGTTGCCGCTGGCATCGGTGATCGATACCGCGTTGGCGAAGCAGAACGTCAGGACTGGATTCCCGGGGTGCTGGAACCGCCTTTCCAGTACGCTGATTTCCAGCGCATCGATCGCCGGCGCCATGTCACGCCAGCCTTGGCCCCACGGCACCAAACGGAGCGCACCGGTGCGGGCATCGTCCTTGCCGTCCACGAAGGCGTCGACACCAATGGCAGCCAGTTCCCGCAGCAGCGCCTCGATCCGCCAGCGGTCGTAGGCCAGCGCTTGGACTTCGTAGTCAGCGGCGATCTCGGCAATCCGCTTGGCGACAAAGCCATAGTCCACGGCCCGCCCGGGCGGCGCCTCGATCCAGCCGGCCTGCTGCCAGTCCACATACGGCGCCCGGTCGCGATCGGCATGCTGTTTCAGCAGATCGCCCGGTTTCCAGAACCAGGCTGCCACCCGTTCCCCGTCGTCCGCCGACACGGCCACCAGCGCGGTTAGGTCGGTGGTCGCCGAGAGGTCGAGCCCGAGATAGACCGTCTCGCCCAATCGCAGCAGCGGCCCGTCGGCTTGGCACGCCACCCATTCCGCACGCGGGATCAGCGGGGATTTCGCGTCGATCCGCTGGTTCAGATACAGATTCCGAAATGGCGCCTCGAAGGACGGCATCCGCTGCGCCCGGGCTGCCTGCGCCCGCATGTCCTCCAGGCTGCGAAAATCATCCAGTGCCGGATTGGCCAGCGGCCACACCGTCTCGTCCCACGGGTCGGCATCATCCGGGGCCGCATACAGGTGCGTCACCGTGGTCGGATCGGTGGCGCTCAACCCATCGTCGATCAGCTGCGACAGGATGTGCTGGGGGTCGTTGCTCTGGGTCGAGATCACCACGAACAGCGGCTCGTCCCGCGCACCCATCGCGGTGTC
>CAYZKM010000601.1:0-3301 GCA_964478525.1 uncultured Bifidobacterium sp. | reverse complement strand
TCCGTCACGGCATGCAGGGAGACGGCCAGGTTGACGCCGAGTTCCTGGCCCACCCGATCCATCATCGGCACCACGCCCGAGGTCGACAGGGTGATCCGCCGGCGGGACAGGCCGATGCCCTCGTTGTCCATCACGATCTTCATCGCCTTGGCGATGTTTTCGTAGTTGTACAGCGGCTCCCCCATCCCCATCAGCACGATGGTGGACAGCAGGCGCGGCGTCTCCCCCTTGGGGCTGGGCCATTCGCCATAGGAATCGCGGGCGGCCATGAACTGCCCCACGATCTCGGCCACGCCCAGGTTGCGCACCAGGGTCTGGGTGCCGGTATGGCAGAACCGGCAGGACAGGGTGCAGCCGACCTGCGACGACAGACACACCGCGCCGCGGTCTTCCTCCTTGTCGGGGATGTAGACCGTCTCGGCTTCCTGCCCGTCGCGGAAGCGGAACAGGAACTTCCGCGTCTCATCCGCGCTGGTCTGGACCGTCACCACGTCGGGGCGGCCGATCACGAACCGTTCGGCCAGTTTCTCCTGCAGAGGCCGAGCGATGGAGGACATGCGGGAGAAGTCGGTGACGCCCTGGTGGTAGATCCAGTGCCACAGCTGCTTGACGCGGAACGGCTTCTCCTGGATCGCGGCGAGTTCCTGGGCCAGCTCGTCGCGGTCCAGCCCGACCAGGTCCCGCCGCCCATCCGCCATGGCCGCGCCGGGCGGGTCGAACAGCGCCGACTTGGCGAGGATGCGCGTGCGGTCGGCGTCCGTCAGGTCGGCGGTCGCGGTGCTCACTTGGGTGGGCACGCCTTTACGATGGCGGCATAGGCAGCCCCGAAGCCGGCCAGGCTGAACGTGTCCGTCACCTGCGTGTCCTTCGGACCCGGCGAGCGGGCAATCGCTCGGCTGCCTTTCTGGAAGGCGGCGACGGCGGCCTTGCCGTCGCGGGCGAAGGCGTTGCGCTGGGAGGTGTAGAAGTCGAGCCCCGCCTGGTCGACCTGCACGGTCACGGCGGCATTGGCGGCATAGGCGAACCCGGCCTCGATCGCGACGGCATCGCGACCGCTATGACGCTGGGTGACGGTCAGGATGACCTGGCCACGTCCCGGCACGGCGGGGCTGGAACTTTGCGCGCGCACGAAGGCATAGCAGACGGTCTGCCCGCCTTCCTGATGCGTGGCGGCGATCCATTCGTCGAACTTGCCGATCTGCTTGGGCCCGGCGGCCGCGGCGGGCTTGGCGGCCGGAGCGGGTTTCTGGGCCTGGGCCAGCGACGGTGTCGGGACAGACAGCACGCCGCAAAGGGCGAGCGCGGGAATCATTCGTGCGAGCATGGCGACAGCAATAGGACCACACGCGGCCGGGAACAAGCGTTACAGGACTAACTCTTGTTCATCTGTTGCCTTAGCAGCCATTCCGGCACATTGCGGCGGAACCTGGGGTTGCCATGGCCGCTGCCCGACGGCGCGTCCCCCGGTTCGCCCATGCTGCCGACCGCGCGTTCGGCGAAGCGACCATGCTGCACCAGCCGGTCATACAGGACCAGCGCGCCGGCCACGGCCAGGTTCAACGAAAAGCGCGTCGGGATGCGGACGATATGACGGCACCGGGCCAGCAGGGCGGGCGACAGGCCCGATCGCTCGGGCCCCAGCACATAGGCGGCGTTCAGCGGATGGCGGAAGGACGGCAGCTCGGTCGCCTCGTCCAGCAATTCGACGCCGACCAGGACGCAGCCCTGCGGCAGGGACAGCGTATCCAGCGTGTCGTATCGCCAGAATGGCAGGTGTGACGCGGTGTCCGAGGTGTCGGCCAGCCTCGCCGCGCGGGAATCCCAGCCCGCGCCGATGGTGAAGCAGAAGGACGCGCCGAACGCGTGGCCGGTGCGCAGCAGCGCGCCGACATTGGCCGATTTCGAGACGCCCTCGACACCGATGCCGAAGTAGCCGCGGACCCTGGGCTGGTTCATGACGCACCGTCTATCGCAGGCCGGCTTGCAGGGGAATGCGGCGATGGTGCCGACGTGGCGCTTGATCGGGCGCGGCGCGGATGCTCTATCAGCGGACCGGCCCCTCCCGCCCCAAGGATGTATGATGCCGACCGCCACGGTCTCTCAATGCGCTGTCCTGGTCGGCGGCCTCGGCACCCGCCTTGGCGCCCTGACCGCGACCACGCCCAAGCCCATCCTGCCCTGCGGGGACCGCCCGTTCCTGGGATGGCTGCTGCGGGAATTCGTGCGCTATGGCGTGACCGACTTCCTGTTGCTGACGGGCCATCTGTCGGAGGAGATCGAGAAGGCCGCCGCCATGATGCAGGCCACCCTGCCCGGCCGGATCACCGTGTCACTGTCCGAGGAGCCGTTCCGCGCCGGCACCGGCGGGGCCGTGTTCCATGCCCGCGACCGGCTGGCCGAGAGGTTCCTGCTGTGCAACGGGGATTCGCTGTTCGACTGCAACCTGGCCAACCTGCTGGCCGCCGGCGCGGCCGACGACGAAACGGTGACCGGGCGGATGGTGCTGCGCCGGCTGGACGATGCCTCCCGCTATGGCGTCGTCGCGCTGGAGGGCGAACGGGTGGTGGAGTTCAAGGAACGTCCCCCCGCCGGCACCGCCGGGACGATCAACGGCGGCATCTATCTGTTCAACCGCCGCCTGGTCGGCTCTCTGGCCGCCGCATGCTCGCTGGAGGGGGACGTGATGCCCCGGCTGGCCAAGGCGGGCGCGCTGCGCGGCATCGTCGCGGACGGGTATTTCCGTGACATCGGGGTGCCCGACGACTTCGCCCGCGCCCAGACCGAGGTCCCGGCCGTGCTGCGCCGCCGCGCCCTGTTCCTGGATCGCGACGGGGTAATCAACATCGATCACGGCTATGTCGGGTCCCGCGACCGGTTCGAATGGACCCCCGGCGCGCGGGAGGCGATCGCCCATGCCACCCGTGCTGGCTGGCACGTCTTCGTCGTGACCAACCAGTCCGGCGTCGCGCGCGGCAAATACGACGAGGCGGCGGTGCGTGACCTGCTGGGCATGATCGGCGACGAGGCACGGCTGGCCGGCGGCACGATCGACGATTCGCGCTATTGCCCGTTCCACCCCGACGCAACCGTGCCGGAATACCGGGCAGTCAGCGATTGGCGGAAACCTGCACCAGGCATGCTGCTGGACCTTATCCGGGCGTGGGAGCTGGACCCGGCGCGCTGCATGCTGATCGGAGACCAGGATACCGACCTGCGCGCGGCTGCCGCGGCGGGGATTGCCGGACATATGTTCACCGGCGGCAACCTGCTGGATTTTGTCCGCCCGCTGCTGGCCGCTGCC
>CAYZKM010000600.1:0-3304 GCA_964478525.1 uncultured Bifidobacterium sp. | reverse complement strand
CGAGCTCGGGCTGGAGGCGCGGGGCGTGCCGCGCGCCGAACGCAAGTAGCGGGCCGAGGTGGTGATCGACCTGATCGGCCTGGGCGGCTTTGAAAGCGCCTATCCCAAGGAGTTGTCGGGCGGCATGCGCCAGCGCGTCGGCCTGGCCCGTGCCCTGGTCGTCGCCCCCGACCTGCTGCTGATGGACGAGCCGTTCAGCGCGCTGGACGTGCTGACCGCCGAGACCCTGCGCACCGACCTGATCGATCTGTGGGCCGAGGGCAAGCTGCCGGCCAAGGCGGTCATGATGGTGACCCACAATATCGAGGAGGCGGTGCTGATGTGCGACCGCATCCTGCTGTTCTCCTCGAATCCCGGGCGTGTGGCGAACGAGGTGCGCGTGCCCTTCGCCCATCCGCGCAACCGCCTGGACCCGGCCTTCCGCCAGATGGTCGACGACATCTACGCGCTGATGACCCGCCGTCCCGCCCCCACCCCGCGCGCCGCGGCCGAGTCGCCGCCATCGCCGCTGTCGATGCCGCTGCAACAGGTCGGCACCAACCAGATGTCGGGCCTGATGGAGGCGCTGGCCGGCCCACCCTATGACGGGCGCGCCGACCTGCCGGCACTGGGCGAGTCGCTGCAGTACGAGGTCGACGAGTTGCTGCCGCTGGCCGAGACGCTGCAGATGCTGCGCTTCGCGCAGCTGGAGGAAGGCGACCTGATGCTGACCGACAACGGCCGGCAGTTCGTCGACGCCGACACCGACGACCGCAAGCGGTTGTTCGCCGACGCGCTGCGCGCCCATGTTCCGCTGGTGACGATGATCCGCCAGGTGCTGGACGAACGGTGGAACCACCGCGCCTCGGCCGTGCGTTTCCGCGACGAGCTGGAGGATCACATGTCGCCCGACTATGCCGAGGACACGCTGCGCACGGTGATCGGCTGGGGCCGGTACGCGGAACTGTTCAGCTATGACGAGGAAGCCGAACAGTTCTCGCTGGAGGAGGTCGGGTAGCGCGCCGCGCTGGACCGCGTCATGGTTCATGAACGCAAACCCCATGCTCAGCGCCGAGGTCAGCGGCGCGGCCGTCGCTGTCATGACGTGCGCCAGCACCATCATATGGACACCGCCGATACGCCGTTGCGTGAGGATGCCGGTGTCCGGCTGGCCGGAGTGGAAGACGGTGATCCCGAAGCGGGTGCGATAGGCCCTGGCCGCATTGTCCGGCCGGGACCACCCCTTCCCCGCCTCTTTCAATCCCCCCTATCCTGCGACCAACCCAGGGAAGGACGCCCCATCACATGAGCCTCGATTTCACCACCAGGCGCGCCATCATCTGCGGCGGGTCGCGCGGCATCGGCCGTGCCATCGCCCTCGGCCTGGCACGGGCCGGCGCCGACGTATCCATCTGCGCCCGGGGCGCCGAGACGCTGGAGAAAACCCGCGCCGAGATCGCCGCCTTTGGCCATAAGGCACATGCGGCATCGGTCGATCTCGGCGACGCCGCTGCCATCAGGACCTATATCGACAGTGCGGCACAGGCGCTGGGCGGGATCGACATCCTGGTGAACAACGCCTCGGCCTTCGGTGCCTCGGACGACGAGGCGGGATGGGCGTCCAGCATGGCCATCGACATGATGGCGATCGTGCACGCGACGCAGGCCGCGCTGCCGTTCCTGAAGCAATCGAAGGGGGCGGTGATCAACACATCCTCGGTCGCCGCGTACCGCGCCGCCGCGCGCCAGCCGCCCTATGGCGCGATCAAGGCCGCGGTGAACCACTACACCAACACACAAGCCGCCATGTACGCCCGCGACGGGATCCGCGTGAACGGTGTCGCCCCGGGATCGATCGAGTTCCCTGGCGGCGTATGGGACCGGCGCAAGACGGAAAATCCGCGCCTGTACAACGCGGTCCTGAATGGCATTCCGTTCGGCCGCCTGGGCTTGCCCGAGGAAGTTGCGAATGTCGTCATGTTCCTGGCGTCTCCGCTCGCGGGCTGGGTCACCGGGCAGGTCATCGTCGTCGACGGCGGCCAGTCGCTGTAACGCCATGGTCCGGCGCATCCTGCTGGCCGCCGTGCTGGCCATCTTGCTCGCCTGGGGCGGCCTGTTCCCCGCGCTCGCCGCGCGCCCGGAACTCGGCCCCGGCGAACATTGGCTCGTCCTGGCCGCGCGCCAGGACAGGACCGATGCCATCGATTTCGCCCGGACATACGCGCGCGACCTGACGGGGGTGCGTGTCGTGCGCGCGGACAATGGATGGTTCGCGATCATCGCCGGTCCGACCGCGATGAAGACGATGGCGGACGCCAGGGCCTATCACGCGGATCGGACCTCGCTGCCCGAGGATGCGTACCTGGCTTCGGCCAAGGGCTTCGGCGACGACGTGTTCGAGGCACCCGCCCCCGCCGCCCGCGCCTTCGGCCGGCTGGAAGGAAACGGGTCGGTAACGGTAAACCACGCCGGCATCACCGTCGTCATGGCCAGCACGCCCGACAAGGAGGATCTGCGTATCCCCACCTTCGTCGCGCGCGCCGGCGGCACCGAATTGTTCCGTCTGGAAATACCGGACGCATCGGCCGACACGCCGCGTTCGAACGTGCAGTTCGCGCAGCTCGATCCTGCCACCAAGGCGCCGCAGATCATCCTGTCGTCATTCTCGGGCGGGCCGCATTGCTGCACCACCACCAGGATCGCCACGAAGCAGGCAGACGGCAGCTGGAAAATTCTGGACGCGGGCACCACGGACGGCATCGGCTATGCGCTGGAAGATGTCGACGGCGACGGGTTCGTGGAGCTGATCGATGTCGACAACGCGTTCCTGTACGCGTTCAGCTCGTATGCCGGATCGGTCGCCCCGCCCAAGCTCTACCAGGTCGCGAATGGCGCCTTCACCGACGTGACGCGGCAGAAATCCATGCGCGACTATATCCGCCGCGCCCTGCGGGAGATCGAGGAGACCGCCAAGGGCGACCCGTCGGCATGGAACATGAACGGTTTTCTGGCCGGCTGGGTCGCCACCAGGATCCTCGCCGGCGAAACCGAGGACGCCTGGAAGCGGATGCTGGCGCATTACGACCGCTCGATGACCTTTGAAGGCGACACCTGCGTGATGGGCGATCAGCTGGGCAAGTGCCCCGCCGCGCGGCGGAACAGGCTGCCCTTCCCCGAGGCACTGGTGGTCCTGCTGGTCGAGCGCGGATACCTGGCCTCGCCTAAGGATGTCGCCGGGTTCACGGCAGGGGCGGGCAGGCCATGACCGGTGCGCGCTATCTTATTGTCTGATCGCATGATTCACCCGCTGCCACGGTTCCGCTCA
>CAYZKM010000599.1:0-3305 GCA_964478525.1 uncultured Bifidobacterium sp. | reverse complement strand
ACTTCACGCCGATTCCTAGGCGCCCGCGTGAGTCAGCGGTTTGGGCCGTTGGTATTATTGTCTGATCGCATGATTCACCCGCTGCCACGATTCCGCTCAGCGGGATCATGCTGTAGGCGATCAGGCGGCGATCACGCCCACCACGTCATCCTCCAGCACCACGCAGGTCAGTTTCCCGCCCATCCCCGCGCCGGTATCCACCGAGACCCGGTTCGTTGCCGTCACGACCGACGGGTTGGTCGAATGGCCGTGCACGACGATGAATCCCAGGTCGCCGTCGGTGAACAGGAACGGCTGGCGCATCGCGGTCAGGTCGTCGGTCGTCTGTTTCGACAGGGGAACGCCGGGGCGGATGCCGGCATGCACGAACAGGTAGTCGCCTTCCCGATGCGTCAGCGCCAGGCCGCGCAGGAACGCGACATGGGCGGCGGGCAGCGCGGCCTCCCACGCCTCGCGCGGCAGGTCGGGATCGATGCCCCAGCTTGCCAGCGCATCCCGCCCGCCGGCCCACAGCCAGTCGGTCGCCGCCGCGCGATCGCCGCCCAGCGCGTCGATCAGCATCCGCTCGTGATCGCCCATCAGATTGACCACCGCCAGGCCGGGCACCGGCGGCCCGCCCGCCAGCAGGTCCAGCACGCCGGCGCTGTCCGGACCCTGGTCGATATAGTCGCCCAGATGGACCAGAATCGCTGATCCGATCGGCCGCTCCGCCATGTCCACCGCAATCGTCCTGTGCAGGGCTGCGAGTTTGTCCTTGCAGCCATGCACATCACCGATCGCATAGGCCCGCCGCCCGCGCGGCATCCAGCCGGGCGCGCGCAGCCAGCGCATGTCGGCCGTCGACGATCCCGTCTGCCTCGGACCGGACCAGGTCGGTACCGCCGCGGCCTCCAGCGCGGCGCGGGCACGCGCGGCGCGACGGGCAGGGCGCCTCATGGCCCCGCCCCCCTGTTCCGATTCTCCACGGTCCTGCTAGGCTGACCGGGTAACGCGTAATGGAGGAAACCGTTGGCCAAGATCACATTCCCCGTCGAAGCCACGCATATCATGATGTTCGCCCGCGCGATCGGCGACACCAACCCCGTCTACCACGATGCCGAGGCGGCGAAGAAATCCGAGGTCGGCAGCGTCATCGCCCCGCCCAGCTTTGCCCAGGCCGTCGCGCAGTTCGACCCCGACTATCACCTGCGTCCGAAGCCGGGCCAGAAATGGTTCGGATCCGCCGCGGGCCCGACCGGGATCGAAGGCAAGCCGGCCTCCTCGGGCGGCCTGCACGCCGAACAGCACTATGAATATATCCGTCCGCTGCGTCCCGGCGACGTCCTGACCTGCGAAACCAAGCCAGGCAAGACGTGGGAGCGCGAGAGCAAGCGCGCCGGCAAGCTGACCTTCCGGGAACGGGTAACCGAATACCGTGACCAGAAGGGTGAGCTGGTGATGATCGCACGCGGCGTCGGCGTGACGACCGAGCGCCCGGTGGACGCAGGCTGAGGAGACAGAGACATGGCACTGAAGGCATCCGCCCTGAAGGTCGGCGACACCCACAGCGAACGGGTCGTCGAGAACCTGTCCCGCACCCAGATCGTCCAGTACGCGGGCGCTTCGGGTGACTACAACCCGCTGCACAGCGACGACCCGTACACGCGGGAGGTCGCCGGCTACAAAAGCGTCTTCGCCCACGGCATGCTGACGATGGGCCTGACCGGCAAGATGCTGACGAACTATGTCGGTGACGGCCGGCTGACCAAGTTCGGCGTGCGGTTCACCAACCAGGTGTGGCCGGGCGACACGCTGGACGCCAAGGCGACGGTGGAGGCCATCCGCGAGGAGAATGGTCACAAGCTGGTCGACCTGAAGCTGTCCACCACCAACCAGAACGGCGTCGAAGTGGTCAGCGGCAGCGCGACCGCCCGCGTCGACTGACGATCCCCCGCTGCGCCTCCGGCCATCACGGTCGGGGGCGCAGGCCTTTCCCCTTGATCCAGGTCAATGCGCCGACCGGATTGCCCCCGTCGACTGGCAGCGTCACGCCACGTCCGGTCCATCGTTGCGCGGTTCCGTCGTGGCTCTGATTGACCGATCTACTGATCGGTATCAAACTCGAACCACTGCGTAGGGAGACCGTGCCGATGGCCGAATTGAAACCCATGACCGTGATCTATCCGGTCGTTCCCGCCAAGGACGAAGCCGAGCGTGCGGCGCTGCGACCGATCGGGAGGAACCGGGACCGGTATCATGCGGCCATTCATGGCGCGACCGAGATCATCCAGGCGGCTGACGAGATCGGCATCTGGGGTGCGGGCACCATCGAGCATCATTTCTGGTCGGAAGGCTACGAGGTCGCCCCCGCGCCGGGCCCCGTGCAGGCATACTGGGCGGCGCTGACCAAGAACATCAACATCGGTGTCCTGGGCTATGTCCTCGCCACGCACAACCCGATCCGGGTGGCCGAGGAAACCGCCGTCATCAACCACCTGGCCAAGGGCCGCAGCTTCGTCGGCCTGGCCCGCGGCTATCAGTCGCGCTGGACCAACGTGCTGGGGCAGCATTTCGGCACCAAGGCCACCAAGTCCCCGTCCGCCGCGATCTACAATCCGGCCACGCAGGGCGCGGGATATTCCACCGCCACGACCGTTGCCAACGATACCAATGACGACGCCATGAACCGCGAGATCTTCGAGGATCACGTGGACATCCTGCTGAAGGCGTGGACGCAGGACAGCATGGACCACAACTCCAAGCGCTGGCAGGTGCCGTACCCGTACGACACCGGCGTGACCGATTGGCCACTGGCGCGCGCCGGGGTGACGCAGAAGTTCGGCGGCATCGGAGAGGTCGATGCCGACGGCAACACCCGCCGCGTCGTGGTCGCGCCGGCACCCTACTCGCAGCCGCATCCGCGGGTGTTCCTGGCCGGGTCGGGCAGCCCCGAGACGATCTCGTTCGCCGGCAAGCACGGGTTCGTCCCGACCTATTTCACCAACATCCAGTCAGCGGGTCCGCTGGCCGAGGTCTATCGCAAGGCCGCCGCCGCCAGCGGGCGTTCGTTCGGCCCGGGGCAGAACCAGTGCATGGTGCGCTGGATCGAGATCGGCAAGACCAAGGAAGACGCGCTGCAGCGGATCAAGGATTACGACCTTGATATCTGGAAGAATTTCTACGCCGCGATGGGCCGCCGCAAGGTCGAGAACGACGACTATCTGGGCTCGTTGATCAACTCCGGCCTGTTCCTGTTCGGCACGGTGGACGAGGTACGCGCCGAACTGGTCAAGCGGTGGCAGGTGTTCCCGGCGGAATACATCACG
>CAYZKM010000598.1:0-3313 GCA_964478525.1 uncultured Bifidobacterium sp. | reverse complement strand
GTCGCCGACGACGCGGGCGCATTTCTTGAACCCCGCGGTGGGGTCCAGCCGCAGCTGATGCATCGCGTAGATCAGCCGCCGGTGCACGGGCTTCAGCCCGTCGCGCACATCCGGCAGCGACCGCGACATGATGGTGGACAGCGCATAGGCGAGGTACCGCTCGGACAGGGCGTCCTTCAGCGGCGTGTCCTCGATGTGACCTGACAGGTCATCCGGCATTCTGAGTCTCCGAGTCGTCAGCCAGCGCGGCGACGCGGTCGTATAGCATCACCCGCGCCGGCGGCAGCGGGCGATGGCGATGTCCGAACGCATCACGGGCCAGAAAATGGCCGGTCAGGCGCAGCCCGTCGCGCCAGTCGGCGGCGGTGGATGGCGCCGAGCCGAGAAGAAAAGCCGGCAATTGCAACAGCCGCGACGTCCACACCCCGGCCGCCGCCGCGGTCACCGCGCGGCCCGTGCGGGGGGACACATAGGCCAGGCCCGTGGTCTCGCCGCTCACGGCGCAGGCGGTCAGGTCGATCCCATAGCCGAGCTCGGCCAGCAGCACGACCTCCCACCGCACCAGGTCGGGCATCATCTCGGCCCCCTTGGGCAGCCGCGCCACCAGGGCCAGCAGGGCGTCAAACGCGCGGGCGTGCGGCTGGCGTTCGGGCAGCCCGCCCTCGGCCACCGCGCAGGCGGCGGTCAGCATGGCCAGCGCCATCGGGTCGTCCATCACATGGGCGGCACTGGGGTGCAGCAATTCCCCGGCCAGGTTGCCCAGCTGGTCGGACAGGCGGGCGGTCCAGCGGACCTGGACGAAGTTGCCGGTCTGCCAGGTGGCGACATGGGCGCGCGCGGCACCGCCGCGCACCAGGCCGCGATGGGCGCCATGCGCCTCGGTCATCACCGTGACGATGGCATCGCCCTCGCCATACGGGCGGGCGTGCAGGACGATGGCGGGCGCGTCCCACTCCATCACGCCGCGCGGGGCCGGACGGGCGGGTTGCCAGCGACTGTTCCACTCATGTTCCTGGTGTAGCCGACCCGGAGGGCGTTGCCAACCACTTCTCCATCCGCACGAAGGTCGGTTCGGAGTAGCCGGGATGGGCGTGCAGGCTGATCTCGGCAAACCCCGCGGCGGCGAACAACGCGCGGTTGTCGGCCAGGACCAGCCGGGTGTCCAGCCACAGCCGGGGCCATCCGGCGGCGCGGGCGGCGGCTTCGGCCCGCGCCAGCAAGGCTCGCGCCACGCCCCGCCGGCGCCAGGCGGGCGGCACGGCCAGGCGCCCGACATACAGCCCGCCGGCGTCCGGCTTCCACAGCACCACCCCGGCCAGCCCGTCCGCGCCGGCCGCCACCGCGCCCGCCCCGCCCGCCGACAGATGGGCGCGGACATCGTCGCCGACGACACGCAGCGCCGAGGCCGGCGGATCGGTCGGCACGGACTGGGCGGCGAAGGCGATCCGGACCAGGGCGGCGGCCGCATCCGCGTCGGGTTCGGACAGATCGCGCAAACAATAGGGCCGGGTCATGCGCGGACGGTAGCCGCGGGCGGCGGCGCTGCCTATCTTGGGGCCATGTCCGATACACCTGCCTTCCTCGACGGCGGCCGCCCGCCGGTCCCCGACCTCGTCGTCTCCCGCGGGGTGCTGCCGTTCTTCCTGCCGCGCCGCCCGGTGCGCGGGCGCCTGGTGCGCCTGGGCCCGCTGGCCGACGCGCTGCTGACGCGCCACGACAACAACCCCGTCGTCACCCGGCTGACCGGCCAGGCCCTGGCGATGGCCGCCGCGCTGTCGACGTCGCTGAAATTCCGCGGATCGTTCAGCCTGCAGGCCAAGGGCGACGGCCCGGTCTCGATGCTGCTGGCCGACTGCACCGATACCGGGGAACTGCGCGGCTATGCCCGCGCCGACGCCGACCGGCTGCAGGCGCTGCTGGGTGCCGACCCAAGCCCGGATGCGTCCGCGCTGCTGGGCGCGGGATACCTGGCATTCACCGTCGACCAGGGGCCGGCCGAGAACCGCCACCAGGGCATCGTCGCCATCGATGGGTCGTCGCTGGCGGAAATGGCGCTGCACTATTTCGAAACCTCGGAACAGCTGCGCTGCCAGGTCCATTTGGCCTGCGCGCCGGGGCCCTGGTGCTGGAAAAGATCGCCGGCGCCGGCGGCATCGACCCGACCCTGGACGCCGAGGCGCAGGAGGAAAGCTGGCGCACCGCCACCGCCCTGGCCGCCACGCTGACGGATGCCGAATTGCTGGACGACGACCTGCCGGCCGAACGGCTGCTGTACCGGCTGTTCCACACCGAGGGCGTGGCCGCCGACCGCGCCCGGTCGCTGTCGTTCGGCTGCCGCTGCTCCCGCGCGCGCCTGGCCGGCATCCTGGAAGGGTTCGACACCGACGACCTGGACCACATGGCGGTGGAAGGCGACATCGTCATGACCTGCGAGTTCTGCAACCACGACTTCCGCTTCCCGCGCCAGGGCGTGCGCGGGACCGGAACCGGACAGGCCGCACCGTCAGGCGATTGACCCGACCGTCCGCCGACGGCAGGTTTCCGCCCACCCGACCGGAGCCCGTCATGACCTCGTTGCGCCTGCCCCGCCGCACCGCCCTGATGCTGCCCTTCGCCCTGGCCGCCTGCGGGGGTGACGACGACAACCAGACCTTCGCGCCGCTGAGCTGGGACTACCTGCCGCCGCTGAAGCTGAACGTGGCGTCCATCGCCATCGAGCAGCGATTCGTGCCATCCGGGCGCGGCACCGATGTCAGCGCCCTGGCCCCGGTGCCGCCCGTGAACGCCCTGCGCACGATGGGCGAGCAGCGGCTGCGCGCCCTGGGCACGTCCGGACGGGCGGTGATGACGATCACCGACGCGACGCTGGCGCGCAGCGGCGACACGATCTCGGGCTCGATGGCCGTGGTGCTGACGCTGTACAACGATGGCGGGGAACGGGTCGGCTTCGTCGAGGCGCGGGTCGCGCAGCGCTATGCCGGGCGTGCGTCGTCGCTGCGCGCAAAGCTGTACGAGATGGTGAAGAGCATGGTCGACAACATGAACGTCGAACTGGAATACCAGACCCGGCGCAATCTGCGGGACTGGATCACCGAGGGAACCGCCGCCGCGACGGCGGTGGAACAGACGCCGCTGCCCAGCCCCGTGGGTGGACGGGCGCCGGGGTCTCGGTAAGGGCGGGGCCTACTCGCTGACGATGGTGGAGCCGCGGTTGCCGATCATGGCCAGCAATTCGCGGCGCGTCGCGGCATTGTCGCGGAACACGCCCAGCATCCGCGATGTCACCATGGTGACGCCCGGCTTGTGGATGCCG
>CAYZKM010000597.1:0-3315 GCA_964478525.1 uncultured Bifidobacterium sp. | reverse complement strand
ACGGATGGTCGCGCTGCGTCCGCTTGATGCCTGGGGCGAGGTGTGGCACGGGCTGACCCGTCTGCAGGACGAGACGGAACGGTTTTCATTGGACAAGCGCCAGGCCATCGTCGCCGGCCTCGTTCTGCTGAGCGGACAGACGCAGTGAGCATTCCCGGGAATCCCATGACCAAGCGGTTCTACATCACGACCCCGATCTACTATGTGAACGGCGCGCCCCATATCGGGCATGCCTACACCTCGATCGCGGCCGACGTCATGGCGCGGTTCAAGCGGCTGGACGGCTACGACGTCTTCTTCCTGACCGGGACAGACGAGCACGGGCAGAAGGTGGAGAAGGCGGCGCGCGACGCCGGGCTGGACCCGCAGGCGTTCACCGACCGGGTATCCGATGATTTCAAGGACATGGCGCGCGCGATGGGCGTGTCCTACGACGATTACATCCGCACCACCGAGGAGCGGCACAAGCTCTCCTGCGCCGCGCTGTGGAAGCGGATCGAGGCGGCGGGGGATATCTATCTCGGGCATTACGAGGGCTGGTATGCGGTCCGCGACGAGGCTTTCTACGACGAGGCGGAACTGACCACCCGCCCGGACGGGACCAAGGTGGCGCCATCGGGCGCGCCGGTGGAATGGGTGCGGGAGCCGTCCTATTTCTTCCGGCTGTCCGCCTGGCAGGACCGGCTGCTGCAATTCTACGAGGACAATCCGGACTTCATCGCCCCGGCGTCGCGCCGCAACGAGGTCATGAGCTTCGTGAAGGGCGGGCTGCACGACCTGTCGGTCAGCCGCACCACGTTCAACTGGGGCATCCCGGTGCCCGGCGCACCCGGGCATGTGATGTATGTCTGGCTGGACGCGCTGAACAACTACGTCACGGCCTGCGGCTTCCCCGACGAAGCCAACCCGCGCTGGGGGTTCTGGCCGGCCGATGTGCATTTCGTGGGCAAGGACATCATCCGCTTCCACGCCGTCTACTGGCCCGCCTTCCTGATGTCGGCGGGGCTGGCGGTGCCGAAGCGCGTATCCTCGCACGGCTGGTGGGTGGTCGAGGGGGAGAAGATGTCGAAATCCCTCGGCAACGTCATCGAGCCGCGCAAGCTGGTCGAGACCTACGGGCTGGACCAGATCCGCTATTTCCTGCTGCGGGAAAAGCCGTTCGGCGCGGACGGGTCCATGAGCCACCCGGCCATCGTCTCGCGCATCAACGTGGAGCTGGCGAACGACCTGGGCAACCTGGCGCAGCGGTCGCTGTCGATGATCGCCCGCAACCTGGGTGGCGCGCTGCCGCCACGGGGCCCGGTGACCGCGGATGACGCCGCGCTGCTGGACGCCGCCGCCGCGCTGCCCGCCCTGGTGCGCGGCTGCATGGACCGCCAGACCTTCCACGAGGCGCTGGAGGAGGTCTGGAAGGTGATCCGCGCCGCCAACGGCTATATCGACCGCCAGGCGCCGTGGGCGCTGAACAAGACCGACAAGGTGCGGATGGGCGCGGTGCTGCGGGTGCTGGCCGATACGGTGCGGGTCGTGGCGACCCTGTTGCAGCCGTTCATGCCCGACAGCATGGCCCGGATGCTGGACCAGCTGGGCGTGCCGGCCGATGCCCGGACGCTCGCCGCCCTGGATGCGGTGCTGCCCGATGGCACCGCGCTACCCGCCCCGCAAGGCGTGTTCCCCCGCTATGTGGAGCCGGCCGCCTGATGCTGATCGATACGCATTGCCATCTGGACTACTACACCCCGATGGAGCTGCCCGACATCCTGCGCCGCGCCGCCGAGGCCGGGGTCGCGGAGATGGTGACGATCGGGACCTCGATGGCCCAATCCGCCACCTTGCCGGCCATGACCGAAAGCAACCCGCATCTGTGGTGCACCGTGGGCGTCCACCCGCACAACGCCGCCGCCGCCCCGGTGCCGACGCCCGCGGCACTGGCGGACCTGGCCGCGCATCCCCGGGTGATCGGGATCGGCGAGTCCGGGCTGGACTATTTCTACGACAAGGCGCCGCGCGACGTGCAGGCCGAGAATTTCCGCGCCCATATCCGGGGCGCCCGCCTGGCCGGCGTGCCGCTGTGCATCCATGCCCGCGACGCCGATGACGACATCGCGGCGATCCTGCGCGAGGAGAAGGACAGGGGAGGGGACTTCGATTTCCTGCTCCATTGCTTCAGCTCCACCCGTGCCCTGGGCGAGGCGGCGCTGGCGATGGGCGGCTATCTGAGCTTCTCGGGCATCCTGACCTTTCCCCGGTCCACCGAGTTGCGGGCGATCGCGCGCGACGTGCCGGCCGAGCGGTTGCTGGTCGAGACCGATGCGCCCTACCTGGCGCCGGTGCCCTATCGCGGCAAGCGCAACGAGCCTGGCTGGGTGGCGCACACCGCCAAGGTTCTGGCCGAGGTGCGCGGCATGACGCCGGACGCCATGGCCGAGCTGACGACCGCCAATTTCCGCCGCCTGTTCCGCAAGGCCGCATGAAGGTCACGCTGCTTGGCACCGGCGGGTCGACCGGGGTGCCGTCGATCGGCGGTCCCGATGGGTCGGGCGATTGGGGGGAGTGCGACCCCGGGGAGCCGCGGAACCGGCGGACGCGGACCAGCATCACGATGGAAAACGATGATGGTCAACGGCTTCTGGTGGATACCTCGCCGGATTTGAGAGACCAGATGCTGGCCTGCCGTGTCCCCGCGATCCATGCCGTGCTGTTCACCCACGCCCATGCCGACCATATCTCGGGCATCGACGAGGTGCGGGTGCTGAACCGGATCGTCGACCGCCCGCTGCAGGTCTTTGCCATGCAGCGCACGCTGGACGAGGCGACGCGGCGGTTCGGCTATGCCTTCGCGCCCTGGCAGGGGCCGGGCTTCTACCGGCCGGTGCTGCTGCCCGTCGCGGTCGAACCGGGGCAGACGGCCGAGATCGCCGGGATGGCGGTGCGGCTGTTCCGCCAGGGCCATGGGCGGGTGGACACGCTGGGGCTGCGGGTCGGCTCGTTCGGCTATTCGACCGATGTCGTGGACCTGGACGACGCCGGGTTCGAGGCCTTGGCCGGGATCGATACCTGGGTCGTCGACTGCTTCCTGCGCAAGGGCACGCACTGGACCCATGCGAACCTGGACACCGTGATCGGCTGGGTCGGCCGGTTGCGGCCGCGCCGGACGATCCTGACCCATATGGGCCCGGGGATGGACTGGGCCTGGATGCGCGACAACCTGCCCCGTGGGATCGAGGCAGGATATGACGGCATGGTGCTGGATTTATAGAATAATACCAACGGCCCTAACCACTGACCGTTGCCCAGTCCCTGGTCCCGATCGAC
>CAYZKM010000596.1:0-3326 GCA_964478525.1 uncultured Bifidobacterium sp. | reverse complement strand
GGGTCGATCGCCAGCGGCGTCAGCACCGGGAAGACGCGCTCCATGAACCAGGCATCCAGCCAGATGCGGTCGTCGGCCGACAGCGCATCGGGCGCGCAGACCTGGATGCCGGCCTTGCGCAGCAGCACCGCCAGATCGCGCCAGCTGCGCTGCTGATCCGCCAGCAGCGCCTCGGCGCGCCGCTTGATCGCGACCAGCTGCTGCGCCGGGGTGCGTCCGTCGACCGAGACCTGCGACACGCCGGCCTTGGCCTGCCCGATCAGGCCGGCGACGCGGACCGAGTAGAATTCATCCAGGTTCGACGCGCTGATCGACAGGAAGCGGACGCGTTCCAGCAACGGATGGCGGGTGTTGTCGGCTTCCTCGACGACGCGATGATTGAAGTCCAGCCAGGACAGTTCGCGGTTGATGAACCGTTCCGGATTGTCGATGCGCAGGCCGCTGGGCTGGGCGGCGTGCAGGTCCAGGTCGGTGTCATGGCGGGTCAGCACGTCGCCAGCCTCGGTTGCCTGCCCAGCCGCTGTTGCCTGCATCGACCGACCTTCCGCCATCTACGATTCCTTCGCGGTCGAGGTTAGCGGATTTCCCGCCCCGGCCAATGCCTGCCCGTCCGGGTTCGCCGAATCGTCATCAGGCTGATCCGGATGCAGCGTCGCCGCGGCCAGCGCGCGGGTGATCCGCCCGCCGGCTGCCAGCGCGGCCGCGTCCAGCCTGGCGACGGCATCGCGCATCGCGGCGGCGGTGCGCGGCAGGCGCAGCAGCAGCCAGTCCTGCACGGCCGGGCTGACGGAAAGCTGGCGGTCGGCCAGCAGGCGCGCGAGCAGGGTGCGCAGCAGCGTGTCTTCGTGTGGTGCGATCTCGACGGTGGTGATGGCGCGCAGCCGGCTGGTCAGGTCGGGCAGGCGCACCGGCCAGCGGGCGGGCGGGCTGGTGGCGGCCAGCAGCACGGGCCGGCCGGCCTCGCGGCAGGCGTTCAGGATGTGCAGCAGCGCGGTTTCGTCGGCCGGGCGGTCGGCGTCGTCGATGGCGAGGCCCGGGCCGGGGGGCGGCGGCGGCAGGCCGGCAAGATCGGCGCCGGTCAGCAAGGTGGCGCCGAGGCGGGACGCCCAGATATGCAGCAGATGGGTCTTGCCGCACCCGGGCTGTCCCCACAGCGCCAGGCGGCGATCCGGCCAGTCCGGCATGCGGTCCAGCCAGGCCAGCGCGTCCTGGTTCGACGGCGCGGCCAGGAAATCGGCGGCGGCATAGTCGGGCCGGTGGCGGAACGGCAGCGCCAGCTGCCGCGTGCGCGGTTCGGCCGTCATCGCGGCTGCGGTGGATCGAGATACAGCGGGCTGGCCAGGTACCGCCGCAGCCAGAAACGGCACAGCACGCCGATGGTCGCGGCGATGGGCACGGCCAGCATCACGCCCAGGAAACCGAAGGCGGCGGCGCCGGCGAACAGCGCGAAGATGACCCAGACCGCCGGCAGTTCCACCCGGTCGCCCAGGAAGCGCGGATACAGCAGATAGCCCTCCACGATATGGCCGATGACCAGCACGCTGCCGACCGCGGTCACGCCGCGCCAGTCCGGGAACTGCGCCAGGGCCAGGCCGATCGAGGTCAGCGCGCCCGAGATCGACCCGACATAGGGGATGAACGACAGCAGCCCGGCCGACAGCCCGACGACCAGGCCCAGGTCGAGGCCTGCCAGCGACAGGCCCACCGCATAGAACAGGGCCAGCAGCATGCAGCACATCGCCTGCCCGCGAACCCAGGCGGACAGGATGCGGTCGACCTCGCGCGCCTGCGCCCGGATCACGTCGCGGTAGCGGACCGGCAGCCAGGAATCCATCCGCCCGATGATCGCCGGCCAGTCGCGCAGCAGGTAGAAGCCGACGAAGGGCGTCACGATCGCCAGGCTGAGCACGTTGAAGATGGCGAAGCTGCTGCCGATCACGCCGGTCACGGTGGACAGGATGATGCTGACCATGCTGCCGGCCTGCCCGCTGACCAGGTCGCGGATCTTGTCGTTCACGACATCCGAGCCGAAATTCTGCTGCAGATCGGTCAGGACCTCGCGCGCCCAGCCCTGCAGCAGGGTGGCGTATTGCGGGATGCGATAGACCAGCAGCCCGATCTGCGCCAGCAGCAGCGGATACAGCAGCAGGGCGAACAGCAGGACCAGGACCAGCATGGTCAGGATCATCAGCAGCGCGGCCAGCCCGCGCGGCAGGCCCAGCGTTGCCAGCCGCGTCGTCGGCGGGTCCAGCGCATAGGCGATCACCGCGGCGGCGACGAAGGGTGCCAGGATCGAGGCGAACAGCTGCAGCGCCAGCCAGGCGACGATGAACAGCCCCGCCACCAGCCCGATGCGCTGCGCCCTGGTCGCGCGCGACGCCAGCGCGGTGGTCAGCGCCAGGGACGGTGCGGGCGCGCCGGGCCCGCGGGGCGGGCCGGCCGGTTCCCCGGGCGCTGAACCCGCTGCGGGAGCGGTCTCATCCGCGCGCGGTGACCCAGACATAGGCTCCACCGGACGCAAGGGTTGTGATCGCCACGGCCCAGATCAGGGTTTCCGACAACCATGGAAGGGTCAGCTGGAACCCGGTCGTCAGCAAGGTGGCCGCGACCAGCAGGATCTGCAGCACGGTGTTCAGCTTGGAGATATACAGCGGCCGGATCACCACCGGCTGTCCCAGCACACCCAGCACGATCACGCCGCCGACGATCAGCAGGTCGCGGAACACGACCAGGATGGCGAGCCATGGCGGCAGCGCGCTGACCGCGGCCAGGGTGACATACATCGTGACCAGCAGGGCCTTGTCGGCCACCGGGTCCAGCAGCGCGCCGATCGCGTTGCCGCCGTACCGGCGCGCCAGCCAGCCATCCACCGCATCCGACAGGCCTGCGACCACGAACAGCAGGAATGCCTGGCCCATGCGGTGCTCCAGCACCAGCCAGAAGGCCAGCGGCACGGCGCATAGCCGCCCGAAGGTCACGATATTGGGCAGTGTCACCAGCGCGGCGGACGCCCCGCGCGTATATTGCGTCCCGTCAGGCATGGGTCGCGCGTGTCCGCCCGCGCCGGGCGGGGGCAATCATGAACGGGCAAAAGCCCAGAAGTGCGCTACGCGACATTGCCATCCATCGGCGGCTTGTGGTTTCTGTCCGCCCTGTTCCACCCGCTTACCGTAAGAAGGGCCGCCATGACCAGTGGAGATCGCCGCCACGCGGCCGCCGCCAACGGCCTGGATTATCGCACCGCCGGCGTCGATATCGACGCCGGCGACGCGCTGGTCGAGGCGATCAAGCCGCTGGCCCGCGCCACCAACCGCGCCGGCGTGATG
>CAYZKM010000595.1:0-3327 GCA_964478525.1 uncultured Bifidobacterium sp. | reverse complement strand
GGCACCAGCACGTATTTGTGGCGCGCGGCCTCGGCCTCGATCAGGTCGCGGGTGGACGGGCTGCCGATTTCCTCGTCGCTGGTGAACAGGACGGTGATCGGCAGATGGGTCCGGATGCCGGCGCGGCCCAGCAGGCGGATCGCTTCCAGCGCCAGGTAGTTGCCGCCCTTCATGTCCAGGATGCCGGGTCCCCAGGCGCGGTTGGCGTCGCGGCGGAACGGCAGCGGCCCCAGCGTGCCGATCGGATGCACGGTGTCGAGGTGTCCCATCACCAGGATGCCCGGCACGTTGGGCGTGGCGTGCGGGAAGCTGGCGCGCACGCAGTCGCCCAGGCCCATGCGGCCGGCGATCCGCTCGATCCGCGCCCCGGCCAGGATCAGGCTGCGCGACGCCAGGTCCATCATGCGATTGACCGCGGCGGCGTCGAAAGTCGGGCTTTCGCACTCCACCCAGGCCCGCAGGCCCTCCAGCATGGCTTCGGCATCGAAGGGCAGCGTCTTGGGGTCCATGCGTGTCTCCTGAAGGGCGCGTCGGTGCCAGACTGGCACGACCGCCGGCGCCTGCCCATCCGTCGCCCTGTGATGGCTGAGACAGCAACGGCCGGGTCTGCTAGTCTGTCGCAGACTCGCATTGTCGGAGGAAATACCATGGCGTCCGGGACCCTGAATGAAGATCTGATCAAGGATCGCAACCTGGCGTTGGAACTGGTCCGGGTGACCGAGGCGGCGGCGCTGGCGGCGTCGCGCTGGATCGGCCTGGGCAAGAAGAACGACGCCGATGGCGCGGCGGTGGAAGCCATGCGCAAGGCGTTCGATTCGGTGCAGATCGACGGCACCGTCGTGATCGGCGAAGGCGAAATGGACGAGGCGCCGATGCTGTTCATCGGCGAGAAGGTCGGCGCCGGCGGACCGAAGATGGACATCGCCGTCGACCCGCTGGAAGGCACGACGCTGACGGCCAAGGGCGGCCCCAACGCCATCGCCACGGTCGCGTTGGCCGAGCACGGGAATTTCCTGCACGCGCCGGATATCTATATGGATAAGATCGCGGTCGGCGGCGGGCTGCCCGATGGCGTGATCGATCTGGACGCGCCGGTCGCGAACAACCTGAAGAACCTGGCCAAGGCCAAGAAGTGCGACGTGTCGGACCTGGTCGCGTGCATCCTGGACCGCGACCGGCACAAGGACCTGATCGCCGCCGTGCGCGCCGCCGGCGCCCGCATCATGCTGATCAGCGACGGCGACGTGGCCGGCGTGATCGCCACCACGATGCCGGGATCGCTGGTGGACATCTACCTGGGCTCGGGCGGGGCGCCGGAAGGCGTGCTGGCAGCCGCGGCGCTGCGCTGCGTCGGCGGGCAGATGCAGGGCCGGCTGATGTTCGAAACCGATGAACAGGTGGAGCGTACCCGGTCGATGGGCCACGCCGATCCGCGCCGGGTCTTTACGTGTGAGGAGATGGCCAGGGGCGATGTGATGTTCGCCGCGACCGGCGTCACGCCGGGGGAGATGCTGCGCGGCGTCAAGCGCTTCGGCAGCGGCGCGATCACCCATTCGGTGGTGATGCGCAGCCGGTCCGGCACCGTCCGCTACATCGAGGGGCATCACAACTTCGCCCAGAAGACCTGGACGGCCACCTGAGGCCGTCCGCTTGACGGAGCCTGTACCGGGATCCGTCCTCGGCGTCGGCCGCAGCCTGGGCGGCCGGCGCTGGGTGTGGCGCACCGGCGACGACCGCACGGCCTTCGGCATCGCCCAGCGCCTGGGCCTGCCGGAGATCGTCGGCCGCATGCTGGCCGCGCGCGGGGTCGGGATCGAGGGCGCGCCCGACTTCCTGGAACCGACGCTGCGGTCCCTGCTGCCGGACCCGTCGCTGCTGGTCGACATGGATGTCGCCGCCGAACGCCTGGCGCGGGCGGCCGAGGCGCGCGAGACGATGGCGGTGTTCGGCGACTACGACGTCGATGGCGCGTGCAGCGCGGCGCTGATGGTGACCCTGATGCGTGGGCTGGGCTGCACCGTGCATACCCATGTCCCGCACCGGATGCGGGAGGGATATGGCCCCAACGGCCCGGCTCTTCAGGGGCTGGTCGGCCGGGGCGCGACGCTGATCGTGTGCGTCGATTGCGGCACCGCCGCCGGTGATGCCCTGGCCTCGGTGGCCGGGCAGGCGGATGTGATCGTGCTGGACCACCACAAGGCCGAGGGGCCGCCGCCGCGCATCCTGGCCACCGTCAACCCGAACCGGCTGGACGATGCGTCCGGCCTGAACGCGCTGTGCGCCACCGGCGTCGCCTTTCTGACGGCGGTGGCGACCGTGCGGGCGCTGCGCCGGCGCGGCTTCTTCGGCGATGCCCCGCCGCCCGACCTGCTGGGCCTGCTGGACCTGGCCGCGCTGGCCACTGTCTGTGACGTGATGCCGCTGACCGGGGTGAATCGCGCCCTGGTCTCTCAGGGCCTGAAGGTGATGGCCCGCCGGGCGCGGCCGGGCATTGCGGCCCTGCTGGAGGTGACGCAGGTGCGCGACGCCCTGTCGGCCTTCACCTGCGGGTTCGCCCTGGGGCCGCGCATCAATGCCGCCGGGCGCATCAGCGAGGCGGATATGGGCCTGCGCCTGCTGCTGACCGAGGATCGCGTCGAGGCCCTGGCCCTGGCGGAGAGGCTGGATGCGGTGAACCGCCGGCGCCAGGAGGTGGAGGCGGGCATGCTGGAGGCGGCCCTGCGCCAGGCCGAGGCACGCGCCGCCGCCGGCGACGCCGCCCTGCTGGTGGCCGGGGCCGACTGGCACCCGGGCGTGGTCGGCATCGTCGCCGGGCGGATCAAGGAACGCTTCAACCGCCCCGCCTGCGTGGCCGGGATCGCCGATGGGGTGGCCAAAGGCTCCGGCCGGTCGGTGCCCGGCATCGACCTGGGCGCCGCGATCATCGCCGCGCGCCAGTCCGGGCTGCTGCTGACCGGCGGCGGGCACACGATGGCGGCCGGGTTCTCGCTGTCCGAGGACCGGATCGAGGCGTTCCGCGCCTTCCTGAACGACCGCCTGGCCGCGGCGTCGGTCCTGCCTGGCGCGGCCGACCTGGCGGTGGAGGGCACGCTGGCGGTGCCAGGTGCGACGGCCGAACTGGCGCACCAGCTGGAGCGCCTGGCCCCGTTCGGGGCGGGGAACGAGGAGCCTGTGCTGGTCCTGCAACGCGCCCGCGTGCTGCGGGCCGATCGGGTGGGTCGGGAATCGACCTCGATCCGCTGCTTCATCGAGGGCGAGGGCGGCGGCGTGCGGCTGAAGGCGATGATGTTCCGTGCGCGCGAGGGCGCGGTGGCCGACGCGCTGCTG
>CAYZKM010000594.1:0-3328 GCA_964478525.1 uncultured Bifidobacterium sp. | reverse complement strand
GACGCAAGCACAATCACAGGGCGGAGGGGACAATGTCTTTGGAAATGACAGCTAGGCCGCCACCGGAACCGGGCGGCGCAGGCGCAGCCACCCGATCGCCACCACCGAGACCGACACCAGGATCACTGACAGCCAGTTCAGCGGCACCCAGCCCACATTGTGCTGCAGCATGCCGGCCAGGAAACTGCACGTCGCCGTGGTGCCGAATATCAGGAAATCGTTCAGCGCCTGCGCCTTGCCACGCTCCGATGGGCGATACGTGGTCGTCACCAGCGTCGTTGCGCTCACGAACATGAAGTTCCAGCCCAACCCGTTCAGCATCAGCCCCAGCCGGAAATTCCACGCCGTCATGCCCGCAAGATCGGCCGCGATGCCGCCGAACAGCACCATCGCCCCCAGCATCATGATGTTCAGCACACCAAAGCGCTGGATCAGATTGCCGGTGAAGAACGAGGGCACGAACATCCCCATCACGTGCACGAAGATCACCCAATGCGCCTCGGTATGCGGCAAGCCGCAGCCGACGATCGCCAACGGCGAGGCGCTCATCAGAAAGGACATCGTGCCGAACGAGATCATCGCCGCGATCACCGAGACGGCATAGTTCGGCTGGCTCGCGATCTCCCACAACGACCGCGCCGGACCCGCCGCACGGGCCTGCTCGGCGCGCTGCGGCGGCGGGAACTCGATGAAACCCATCACCACAAAGACGATGATGTGCAGAACGACCATCGCCGCATACGTCGCGCTGTACAGCGGCACCCATTGGTCCCAGGTCAGGCGAGCCAGCGACGGGCCCAGGATACCGGCCGCGACGCCGCCCGCGGTAACCCAGGAGATCGCCTTGGCGCGCATCGCCCCATCCGCCAGCTCCACGGCGGCGAAGCGGTACATCTGCAGGCTGGCAACCGCATAGCCCAGGATCAGCCCGCCCACGCACATCACCAGCAGGCTGCCATACGCCAGGCCCAGCGCGCAGGTCGTCCCGCCCACCATGCCGAACAGCGACCCCACCCGAAACCCGAAGCCACGGCCCAGCTTCTGCATCAGCATCGCGGCGGGAAACACCGACAGCATCACGCCCAGGTGCTGCATCGTCACCGGCAGCGTCGCCAGCTCGGGGATCTGCAGCACGCCCGAAACCGCCAAGGCGGTCGCCGTGAACATCATCGTATTGCAGGCCTGCCCCACCGCCTGACACGTCGCGAGCAGGAAAATGTTACGCGCCATCGAGCGGTTCGGCATGGGGCTCTTTCACAGTGATGCGTCCCTGGATCCGGTCAGGGATAGCGGATGTTTCCATCGCGGCAAGAGCGCGGGAACACAAAACAAATCCCAAACGCCCGATGCATGGAAGAACTTCGCTGCACGCATTGGTCGCCCGCCAGCCCGCTCCTCGTATCCGATTGACACGCCCCGGCGCCACGGCAACCCTCGGTTCCCGTTTCGGGCGGGCTCCAGGGAAGGAACAATCAGTGGCCATCAAATACGAGAAGCGCGACGGGGTCGCATACATCACCCTCGACAACCCCGGGAAGGCGAACATCCTCGACAAGGCCACCTCGGACGAGATCTCCGACGCATGGATCGACATGTGGGAAGACCGCTCGGTCCGCTGCGCCATCCTGACCGGCACCGGCGAGAAGCATTTCTGCGGCGGCCATAACCTCGCCCCCCGCCCCGACGTCACCTTCGAGGAGCGTGAATACCTGCGCACCCAGCGGATCTTCTGGCCCCTTGCCGGCACCGTCCACGGCCAGAAGACCGGCGTCGACGGCCGCATGGGCGACCATTACCCCCGCGTCTGGAAGCCGGTCATCGCCGCGGTCAATGGCTGGGCCGCCGGAGCGGGGCTGTACATCCTGCTGGCCTCGACCGATATCCGCATCGCCAGCGCCGAGAATGCCCGCTTCAAATTCTCCCTCACCAGCCAGGGCTGGCTCGGCCATGGCCCCGGCGCGAGCCTGCTGGTCAAGCAGCTTCGCTATATCGACGCCATGAAGATGCTGCTGACCGACGCCCCGTTCGACGCGGCCGAGGCGCTGCGCATCGGCCTGGTGAACGAGGTCGTGCCACACGCCGACCTGATGGAACGGGCCGAGAAATACGCCCGCCACATCTGCAAGATGCCGCCCGTCGCGGTGCGCATGATGAAGGAGTTCGTGGTCCGCTTCGGCGACCTGCCGACCGACCAGGCCTGGCACGTGCAGAACCTGATGAACCACCTGCTGATCCAGGTGACCACGGATGGCGAGGAAGGCCGCCGCGCGTTCAATGCCAAGGAGCCGCCGAACTTCACCGGCACGCTGCGCAAGCGCGGCGAACCCTGGCCCGAACTGTCCGAGGAAGACGCCGCGCGCCTGGACGAGGTCTATCGCAGCGGCGAGTTCTGAGGCCTACCCCAGCGCCCCCGCATCCCGCAGCGCGGTGATGCGGGCGGCGTCCAGCCCCAGCACCTCGGCCAGCACGGCATCGGTGTGCTCGCCCAGGCCCGGCGCGGGGCCGTTGACCCGGCCGAAGCTCGCCCGCCATGGCAGGCCGGGCAGCACGCCGGCCCCCGCCTTGTCCCAGAATTCCCGCGCCGCCAGATGCGCGCTGCGGACCAGGTCCAGCGAGTTCGCCACCGCCGCCGCCGCGATCCCGCCCGCCGCCAGCACCGCCGCCGCATCGGCCGCCGCCCGTTCGGCGCACCAGTCCGCCAGTGCCGCATCGATGACCGGCGCGGCCTGCCGCCGAGCGGCGAGGTCCAGGGCGGATAGGGGGGGCAAGGCGGGGACGATGCCGCACAGGCGCTGCCAGGCCGCGTCATCCGTGACCGCGATCGCCACCCAGGCATCATCCCCGGCCGCGGGATAGACCCCGTGCGGGGCGAACCGGTCCGATCCATTGCCTACCGGCCGCGGCGGGCCGTCGATCTGCGCCTGCAGCAGCGGCTTGGCCATCGACCACAGCCTCGCCTCGATCATCGAGAAATCAACCGGCGCCGCCTCCCCCGCCTTCTCTCGCCGCCAGACCGCGGCGGCGACGACGAAGGCCAGCATCAGCGCACACATCGGATCCGCCCAGGCAAAGCCGATGCGCGGCGGTTTGCCGGGGTGGCGGTTCAACCCGGCGAATCCCGCATAGGATTGCAGCAGCGTGCCATAGGCCACCGCCTGCGCCTCGGGCCCGGTCCGGCCCAGGCCAGAGGCCGAGACATAGATCAGCCCGGGATTGCGTGCCCGCAGTGCCTCGACGCCCAGGCCCAGGCGGTCCATCACCCCGGTCGCGAAGTTCTCGACCAGCACATCGCATTGCGTGGCCAGATCACGCGCCAGGGCCACTGCCT
>CAYZKM010000593.1:0-3330 GCA_964478525.1 uncultured Bifidobacterium sp. | reverse complement strand
ATCCTGATGCTGAAGGGGATCAACCGGGTCGATGACGCGCTGAAGGCGATCAGCGTCGGCGTCGACGGCCTGGTGGTGTCCAACCATGGCGGGCGCAACATGGACAGCGCCGCGGCGACGCTGGACATCCTGCCCGAGATCGCCGAGGCGGTGGGCGACAAGGCGACCGTGATCCTGGATTCCGGTGTCCGGCGCGGATCGGACATCGTGAAGGCGCTGGCGCTGGGCGCGAAATGCGTGCTGACCGGGCGGGCGACGCTGTACGGCACGGCGGTGGGCGGCGAGGCCGGGGCGTCGAAGGCGGTGGATATCATCCGCACCGAGATGGACAAGACGATGGCCTATACGGGCTGCAACGGCGTGGACGAGATCTCGACGGATATCTTCTTCGGGGATCGGGAACGCAACCGGATGGGCGTTTCCTGACCGCTTGCTGGCTGGGCCCATGTGCGGCTGGGCCTATGTATAGGCGGCTTCCAGCATCTTGCGGATCGCCTCATCCGTCATGTCCGTGCCTTCCCGTGCCGGTTCGGCCTCGACCGGTTTCTGGGCCGTGGCAGCCGATACGACCGGCACCTCGGGCAGCGGGGCACGGCGCTTGCCGGCGCCGGGGCGCGGCGGGCGGGGGCGTGGTTTCATCGCGATCACCCTGTTCTGACGGCCATGGATATGGGGCGGCGGGCTGGTCCCGCAATCAGACCTCGCGCCGGCGGGCGGCGATGTGGAAGCCCATCTCGGGGTTGGCATCGGCGTTCCAGTCGATCACCGGCAGTGCGGGGTTCCCCGACCCCCGCGGATAATCCAGCGTCACGTACGGGCTTGCCACGACCTCCAGCCCGTTCTCCTGGAACCGGGCCGCCCACCAGTCGCGATCGTGCAGCGTCACGTGCCACACCACCCCGGTCTCGGCGTCGAAATCTGGATAGGTCGCAACCGAGCCCACGAACATCCCCCCCGCCGCCAGGTGGGAGGCGATGTTGCGCAGCAGGCCGGGCAGCAGGTCCTCGGGGATATGTTCCAGCACTTCCCAGGCCGAGACCAGGTCGAACCGCATCTCCCCCTGCCCGTCGCGCAGCGTGAACGGGCTGGTCGCGTCGCAGGTGAACAGGTGGTGCGGGATCAGCGGCCAGGATCCGGCCTGCTGCTTCAGGGCATAGTCGCTGCCTTCCAGCCCGATGGCGGTGTGGCCGCGCTTGAGGAAGTCGACGACCAGCCCGCCGCCGGCGCAGCCGATGTCCAGCACGCGCAGCCGCGGGCCCAGGATACGCTCGGATGCCAGCACGAAGCGCGGGTGGCGGGTGTTGTCCGCCGCCACGCCGCGCGGATGCTGGTGGTCGTTGCTGTAGATCGCGACCGGTGCGGCGGTGTCCAGCGTCACCCCGGGCGGGGGGAACAGCCCGTCGGGGTGGGCGAGCATCAGGATGTCGTCCAGCCGGCGGTTGAGTTCGTTGTTGCGGCGTTGCAGCTCCTGCAGGCGGTGGCTGACGCCTTCCAGCCAGCCATGCGTGTCGTCGATCCGGCGATGCAGCCCCACCACATGCCCCGCGGTGTCCCGCATGCCGGCCAGCGCGTCCTGCACGCCATTCAGGGACTGCTGGATCGCCTCCCACGGTGCCTGGGGTGCGGCGGCGCCGAGCTGGCTGAGGATGCCGGCGAGGAGCTGGCGGATCTCGGCCTGGTCGTGTGCCAGTGTCTCCAGCCGGTCCTGCAGCGTGGCGCGGGTTTCCAGCCGGTCCCGCAGTTCGAGGCATGTCGCCTGCACGGCCCTGATGTCCTGGGCGAGGGCGCTGATCCCCAGGATCCGCACGATGGAATCGCGGAGGGGACGAAGCAGGGATGGCATCGGACTCTCCCACGTGCTTTGGCGCCGCTTGTCGTTGCCGGGCTGCCGGAATTCGGCCCTGGGACTACACCAGTTGGTGCCCGCGACCAAGCGGTTCGGGGCCAGGGGGGCGGCCAGGGTGGGCCGACTGGCGCGGGGCCGGCCCCTGGCCTAGGCTGGCCAGGCGTGAGGGAGAGGCGCCGATGTCCGCACTCGACGGTTGCTACAACATCTTCGACCTGCGCGAGGCCGCGCAGCGCCGCCTGCCGCGCGGCGTGTTCGAGTTCGTCGATCGCGCGACCGAGGATCATATCGCGGTGCGGGAAAACCGGGCGGCGTTCGAGGATATCAAGCTGCGCTTCCGCGCCCTGACCGATGTGTCGGGCCGCACCACCGAGGCCACGCTGTTCGGCAAGCCGGCGGCGTTTCCGCTGGCCATCGCGCCGACCGGGGCGGCGGGGCTGTGCTGGTACCGGGGGGAGCTTGCGCTCGCCAAGGCGGCTGCGAAGGCGAATGTGCCGCTGACCCTGTCCACCGCGTCCATGACCGCGATGGAGACCATCGCCGACCAGGCGGGCGGGCGGCTGTGGTTCCAGCTTTATGTCTGGAAGCGCCGGGACCTGTCGTACCAGATCATCGAGCGGGCGAAGAAGGCGGGGTACGAGGCGCTGATCGTGACCGTCGATTCCGCCGTCTCGCCGAACCGGGAGTACAATGCGCGCAACGGGTTCGGCGTGCCGTTCAACCCCTCGGCCCGGTTCCTGGCCGATATCGCGCGCCACCCGTCCTGGACGCTGGGCGTGATGGGCCGCTACCTGACCACGATCGGCATGCCGAAGCACGAGAATTACCCCGACGACTTCCAGCACCACATCACCTCGGGTGGCGGGGCGAAGAAGAATGACGGCATGGACCGGGATTCCCTGAACTGGGACGACCTGGCCAGGTTCCGCGACATGTGGCCGGGCGCGCTGATGCTGAAAGGCGTGGCCCGCGCCGACGATGCCCATCGCGCGCGGCAATACGGGGTGGACGGCATCGTCGTGTCCAACCATGGCGGGCGCAACATGGACAGCGCGGTCGCCACCCTGACGGTGCTGCCGGAAATCGCCCAGGCGGTGGGCGAGAAGGTGACCATCATCCTGGATTCCGGCATCCGTCGCGGCTCGGACATCGTCAAGGCCATGGCGCTGGGGGCCAAGGGCGTGCTGACCGGGCGCGCGACGCTGTACGGCACCGCGGTGGGCGGCGAGGACGGCGCGTCCAAGGCGCTGGAGATCCTGCGCACCGAGATGGACAAGACCATGGCCTATACCGGGTGCAACCGGGTGGAGGAGATCTCGACCGACATCTTCTTCGGCGACCCGCTGGCCAACCGCTATGCGTAGCCCGTGGCCGCCGGTGCGCGCGCTATCTTATTGTTTGATCGCATGATTCACCCGCTGCCACGGTTCCGCTCAGCGGGATCATGCGCTAGCGCGCTTTCCGGCTGACCGTAAACGGTCAGC
>CAYZKM010000592.1:0-3331 GCA_964478525.1 uncultured Bifidobacterium sp. | reverse complement strand
GACGGACATGCTGGCCAAGGCCCGGGCCGAGCGGAGGTTCAAGCCATGACGATACTCGCGGTGGCAGCGATCCTGACGTTGGAACAACCGCTCCGAGATCCGCGCCGGATCGAGGCACCGCCGTGCCAAGGCTATTGGCTGCGCCTCACGGAACACGTCCAGCCGGACCCGGCCGGCATGATCTTCACCGCCTCGATCGAGCCAGGCGGACCGGCGCGCATCGTCGTGGTCACGGCCGACGGCCACACGCTCGGCGTGCTCCGCGGGCCATCTGCGATGCACTGGCAGTGCCGTTCCTACCAGGGAGGGGCGCCTGCATGATCCGGCTCGGCACGGACGAGCTTATCGTGGACCTGTTCGCCGGCGGTGGCGGCGCGAGCCAGGGTATCTTCGAGGCAACGGGGCGGCACCCGGACATAGCGATCAACCATGACGCTGATGCCGTTGCGGTCCATGCCAGGAACCATCCCGACACGGAGCACTATTGCCAGTCGATCTGGCAGGTGAAACCGGAGGACGCCTGCCAGGGGCGCCCTGTCGGGCTGCTGTGGGCCTCGCCCGACTGCTTCCCGGCCGGCACCTTGGTGCTGACCCGATCAGGATACGTGCCGATCGAGCGCGTCGCGATCGGCCACGAGGTATTGACCCACAGGCTTCGGTGGCGCCGCGTCGTCGAGACGCATCGCTCTGAAAGGCCGCTCCTGCAGATCAAGGGGCACGGGCACCCCGGCCTGACGGTGAGCCCGGAGCACCCCTTCCTGACCCGGAAGCGCCACGACGGAGTCCGGGCGCACCACAAGGGCTACACGCGCTGCCTTGAGGACGCGCGATGGACCAGAGCCGCCGCGGTCGACCGAGGAACGTACTGGGCCACGCCGACCGTGTTTCCCCCGGCCAGCGTTCCTGATGTGCCGATCCACAAGGACCAAGCGGTTCGGATCGATGCAAATCTGTTGTGGCTCGCGGGACGCTATCTGGCCCAAGGCTGGATCCAGCCGGAAGACTGCGGCGCAGATCTTGTGATCTCGTGCGAGCCTCCCGACGACGAGGTGCTCCGGGACAATCTCGAAACCTTTGCCTCCACGAATGGGATAGCCTGGACTGAGCGCAGGGCCGGTCAGGCGCAGCGGTTCTCGACCCAATCGCGCGGCCTGACCGACTGGCTCCGGCAGAACTTCGGACGTGACGGGTGCGGCAAGACCGTGCCGGCCTGGGCCATGGGAATGGATGCCGGCCTGCGCACCGCGTTTCTCGAGGGATACCTGTCGGGCGCAGGCTGGGCCAAGACGGTGAATGGCGTCCCGTGCCGTTCGTTCCAAACGATCTCCAAGCCGATCGTGTTCGGCCTGAAAGCGATCGCGACCAGCTTAGGAAAGACGGTCACGGTTCAGGTCGCGCCTAACGAAGACCTGCTGCCGACGACCAAGTGCAAGCCATGCTGGCACGTGATGTGGCGCGAGGAATGCTCAGAAGCGCATCGCCAGACCTTCCGTGAGAACGGAATGGAATGGACCCCGGTCAGGAAGCGGATCGACCTGGGCCAGACGGGCGAGGTGTTCAACATCGGCGTCGAGGACGACGAGAGCTACGTGGTCGAAGGGATCGTGGTCCACAACTGCCGGCACTTCTCGCGCGCGGCGGGCGGGACGCCGAAGTGGAAGTCGGTCCGGTCGCTGCCCGGTGTCGTTCTGACCTGGGCCAAGAGAGCCGCCCCGCGCGTCATCGCGGTCGAGAACGTGCCCGAGATGGAAAGCTGGGGCCCGCTGCTCGATGACGGCACGCCATGCCCGGACCGGATCGGGCGGTCGTTCAGGATGTGGTGCGGCCGGCTGCGCGGGCTCGGATATCGGATCGAGTTCCGCAAGCTATGCGCGGCCGACTATGGCGTGCCCACGATCCGGACCCGCCTCTTCATCGTGGCGCGCCGGGACGACGAGCCGATCGTCTGGCCCAGGCCGACCCACCACAAGCATCGCCCGCTCTTTGAGGACCGGTGGCGCGACGCGGCGAGTTGCATCGACTGGTCCATACCGGCGCCATCGATCTTCTCCCGTGCCAGACCGCTCAAGGAAGCGACCCTGAAGCGGATCGCGGACGGCGTGATGCGGTACGTGGTCCGGGCCGAGGACCCTTTCATCGCGCCGATCGGGCCCGCGGCCCACATCAGCACGTTCTACGGCACCTCCAAAGGCTCGTCCGCGCAGGCACCGCTCGGCGCGGTCACGGCGCAGGGCGAGCACCACGCCTTGGTCACGGCGCATCTGATGCCGATCACTCACCAGGGTCCGCGTCGTGGATCCGGAATGGCTGATCCGGTCCCGACCCTGACCTGCGCCAACCGCGGCGAGCACGCGCTCATCACCGCGTTCCTGGCACAGCATAACGGCGGGGCGGTCGGCAACGCTGTAACGGCACCGCTGACGACGCTCACCGCAAGAGCGACGCAACAGGCCCTGGTCGAGGTCGCGCTGTCCGAACGAGACACCGCGGCGGCTGAGCGCGTGACCGCGTTCCTGATCCACTATTACTCGAACGGCGGACAGTGGCAGGACATTAGGGCTCCGCTCGGCACCGCCACGACCAAGGGCCGATTTGCTCTTGTCACGGTGCGCGGCGTTCCGATCGTCGATATCGGGATGCGAATGCTCAAGCGGCACGAACTGCAGGCCGCGCAGGGTTTCCCGAGCGATTACGATCTGACCGACGCGGGCCGGCTCTCGAAGACCACCTCTATCAGGCTGATCGGCAATTCGGTCTGCCCCGGCGTGGCCGCCGCTGTGGTGCGGGCCAACCTCGCCGGGCCGAACCGGCGCTCCGAACCGGAACGGAGCGCGGCATGACCATCATCCGCGTGATCGACTTCGAGACGACAGGCACCGCGCCACCGGCAGCGCAGGTCTGCGAGGTCGGTCTGTGTGACGTCCATCTCGAAGAGCGCGTCATCCATGAGCCGGTCGCCTGGCTGTGCGGGGTCGACGAGATGCCGCCCGAGGTCCGCGCCGTGCATCACATATCGCTGGACGACTGCAGGGACGCGCCGCCGTTCGACCGGGGCCGGATGTTCGAGACTCGATGCGACGCGGTCGCGGCGCACAACCTGGCCTTTGAGGCGCAGTTCTTCGACCCGCCGCCCTGGGCGATCTGCACCTATAAGGCCGCGCTCCGGGTCTGGCCCGACGCACCGGCCCACAACAACGGAACGCTGCGCTACTGGCTCGAAGACCAGGGCAAGATCGCGCCGATCCATTGCTTCACGCAGCCCGCGCACCGGGCCGGGCCTGACGCCTATGTCACGGCGCACATTCTGCTCGCTCTCTTCAATGCGGGCGCG
>CAYZKM010000591.1:0-3333 GCA_964478525.1 uncultured Bifidobacterium sp. | reverse complement strand
GTGCTGACCCCGGCGCATCGCCCGGTGCTGCACACCGTGCCGTCGGTGGGGGAGCCGCCGCGGCTGGGGCACGATGTGTGGATCGGGCAGTTCGCGCAGATCGCGCGCGGCATCACGCTGCATACCGGCTGCGTCGTGGCGGCGGGGGCGGTCGTGACCAGGGACGTGATGCCCTACATGATCGTGGGCGGGAATCCGGCGCGGGTGCTGCGGTCGCGCTTCGACGAGATCGTCATCGACCGGCTGCTGGCCTCGCGCTGGTGGGATGCCAGTCCCCGCCTGGTGGTGCACCCGTCGCTGAAGGAGCCGCTGCGGTTCCTGGATCACCTGGACGCGACGCGGGCAGACGAGCCCGACTGGGCGCCCGAGACCTTCACCTGGCAGGACGTGCTGGCCGCGACGGAATGACGCCATCTTGCGCCCGATGCCCGCCCGCACTCACGATGCACGGCATCGATGGCAGGAGCCCGCATGTCCCCTGAGTGCAAGACCGGTTCGGTGCGCTACCTGCTGGGCGGGGCGTTCCGGCGGATGGCGTTCACCGCCTGGGGCGATCCGGCTCGGCCGGTGGTGGTGTGCGTGCACGGGCTGACCCGGAACGGGCGGGATTTCGATGCCCTCGCCGCCGGCCTGGCCGACCGGTTCCATGTGATCTGCCCGGACCTGCCGGGGCGCGGGCAGTCGGACTGGCTGGCCGACCCGTCCTTCTATCAGGCGCAGCATTATGTCGCGGCGCTGGGCCATCTGCTGGCCGCCATCGGGCGGGAGGTGGCCTGGGTCGGCACCTCGCTGGGCGGGATCTGCGGGATGCTGCTGGCCGCCGCCGAGGCGACGCCCATCACCCGGCTGGTGCTGAACGATATCGGCCCGTTCATCCCCGCCGCCGCGCTGGCCCGCATCCGCGACACCATGGCGGATGTGTCGGCGCCGGCGCGATTCGCCTCGATCGGTGCGCTGGAGCGGCATCTGCGCACCATCCACGCCCCGTTCGGCCCGCTGACCGACGCGCAATGGGCGCACCTGGCGGCGCATTCGGCCCGCGCGCTGGCGGATGGATCGTTCACGCTGCATTACGACCCGGCCATCGCCGGCCCGATCCGCGCGGCACCGGTCGCCGATGTCGACATGGGCGCGTTCTGGCACCGTATCCGCATGCCGGTGATGGCGATCCGCGGCGCCGACAGCGACCTGCTGCTGCCGGTCACGCTGGATGCCATGGCTGCCTCGGGCGCGCGGACGCTGCAGGTGGCGGATACCGGCCATGCTCCGGCGTTGATGGACCCCGCGCAGATCGCCGCCATCCGGGAGTTCCTGTCCGCATGACCCCGCTGCCGCCCGAGCACGTCTACCTGCCGTTCGAACCCGGCCCGTACCGCATGGTCATGGGCCTGACCGCGGTGGCCGAGGCCGATTGGTTCGAACTCGACGCGCTGTACCCGGCCGAGATGCGCGAGCGCCACCGCCTGCTGGACCACCAGCGCGATGCGGTGTTCGCCGCGCTGGCGGTCTCGGATGCCGCGCGGGCCGAGGCGCTGGCGATGATCGCCGGCAACCTGGTGACGTTCCGTCCGGACTGGTTCCGCCGCCACGGCGATGTGCTGGCCAACCACCTGACCGGCGAGCACTGGAACCTGCGGGAGGCCGGCCGCGATCCTCTGGAACTGGCCGGGCTGCTGGTGCAGGAGGATCTGTGCGTCCTGCAACTGCACGAGGAGGTGCCGGTCTTCACCGCCGCCATCCTGTGCTTTCCCAGCCGCTGGCGCCTGACCGAAAAGATCGGCCGGCCATTGGCCGATGTGCATGCGCCGGTGCCGGTCTATCCCGACCGGCTGTCCCGCCCGGTCGACCGGTTCATCCGCCATATCCGCCCCGGCCATATCGCCTGCCGGCTGAACTGGTCGGTGCTGGACGACACCACGCTGTTCCAGCCCACCGGCAAATGGCGGGAGGCCGGTGCCACCCATGTCACCGGCGCCAATGCCGGCGAAACGCTGTTCCTGCGTGTCGAACGCCAGACCCTGCGCCGCCTGCCGGACAGCGACGCCGTGCTGTTCGGCATTCGCGTCCACAGCTATCCGCTGGGCCGGGTGATCGGCACGCCGGCCCTGGCGCGGGATCTGGCCGGCGCGGTGCGGGCCCTGCCGGACGCGATCGTGCACTACAAAAGCCTGCGTCCGATCCGCGCCCCGCTGCTGGCGTGGCTGGATGCGCGGGCCGCGGCAAGAATCCCCTAGGCGTTTACCATTCGTTCAGAGTCTCGGTCGCACTGTGGGTGCATGATCGGGACGACAGACAGCGACCTGCGCGAAAGCAACACTCCGGCCGAGGCGCGCCGCGCGCCACGCGGGCCGTTGCTGCTGCTGGGGGTGTGCCTGGGCGCGCTGCTGGCGACCGTCTTCGGCGTAGAACTGCTGGTCGTTACCAACATGCGCGACAGCACGCTGCGCGGGGCACAGTCGGGGCTGGCCAACATCACCGTCGCGCTGGCCGAACAGGCGAACCGCGCCTTCGACGGGGTCGACATGGTGCTGGAGCACCTGGCCGAGACGGTCGCCGTCCAGGCCACCGCGGATGGCGACGACCTGGCCAAGGCCCTGGCATCCGAGGAGATGCAGGGCCGGCTGAGCGAGAAGCTGACCGGGCTTGCCTATCTGGACGCCATCTCCCTGGTCGGGCCGACCGGGAAGCTGATCAATTTCTCCTCGTTCTGGCCGCCGCCCGAGGTGAACCTGGGTGATCGCGACTATTTCCGCGCCATGGCCGCCGATCCCGAGCTGACCCATTTCGTCAGCGCCCCCGTGCGCAACCGCGCGACCGGGCAATGGGCGCTGTACCTGGCGCGCCGCATCCAGGGCCCGGGCGGGGCGTTCGCCGGGCTCGCCGTGGCATCGGTGTCGCTGCCGTATTTCGAGGATTTCTATCGCTCGGTTTCGATGGGCGAGGACCGCGCCATCACCCTGCTGCGCCGCGACGGCCTGGTGCTGGCGGCGTTTCCGCCCGACCGCGCGGTGGGGGAAATCGACAATGCCATCGCCGGCCTGATCGGCGGCGCCGATGCCACCGGGTCCGGGCCGGTCATCCAGGCCTGGCGCGACCTGCCGGACTATCCGGTCGTGGTGGCGGCCAGCCAGGCCACCGAGGTGGCGCTGCGCGAATGGCGGGACATGGCCTGGCTGGTGGGTCTGATCTCGGTCAGCAGCATGTGCTGCGTGGTGGTCGCCGCGGTGGCGGTCGGGCGCTGGTGGCGCCAGCAGCAGGTGCTGATCCACGAACGCGCCGCGCGGGCGGAGCTGGACCGGGAACGCCTGGCGGCCGAGGCGGAGCTGGCCCGCG
>CAYZKM010000590.1:0-3335 GCA_964478525.1 uncultured Bifidobacterium sp. | reverse complement strand
GGTCCGGCCGACACCTCGGCCGCGTTGCACAGTTCGATCAGCGTGAACGGAGGGCCCGTTACGAATTATTGGGCCGCGGGCCTATCGGCCTATGTCCATGGCCTGCGTGACCCGACCGGTTCACCGGATCAATCGCAGCACGGCGCGCTCTACACGCATCTCGTGAAGACGACGGACAAGGTGCCGGGCGGCATCGTGCCAGACGGGCGCCGCCTCGCAGATGGTTGGGCGCAGTGGTGGGTCATTCAGGACCGGACCGGCCTGCCGTCGAGCAAGGGCGGCGCGTCCGTCGGTCTTGAGTTCGACTGGTTCGGCAATGGCCCGGACGACGCGCCGGGCAAGGCACGATATGGCCGGCAGGTCGTGCTCAACCGGTTCGACAAGTCCGATGCTTCAAAGCCGTTCGAGGTCGGATACGGGGATTACTGGAACAGCCACACGGGCGGGGCGCAGGACACGTTCTTCAACGTGGTCTCGGCCTATTACGCGGGGTGGACCGTAGCAGCGATCGACCTGTCGCAAGGCACCGGCGCGCGGGCCAATCCGTACCAGGATCCGGTCAATCGAGCCGTCGATATCAAGATGCGGAACGGCGGCAAGCTGTCGTTTGACGGCGACGGCGTGTCGGGCTCCTACCTGACGCATCAACCCGGAGGCCTGGAATACTGGTCCGCCGGCGCGCGTGTGGCGCGACTGACCGACGCTGGGGGCCTTGCGCTTGGCTCCGCTGCCCTGGCGGTGGGTCCGGGCAGTATCGGCCTGCAGAGGCCTGCCAGGCCTGCCGGGGCGCCTGGCGCGGCCGGCATGCGCCTCGAGGTGGCGTGCGGCTCCATGGCCGGCACGGCGCGCCTCGTGGCCTATGCCGGCACGTCCAGCGTTCCGACCATCATTGCCGACAACCTGGGACAGGGCGTGGCGGGCTGCTGACACGGCCGCTGCGTGCCTCGGGAGCGGTGCTGCGCGCGGGCCAGCCATCGCTCTGATCTTCTCGCCCGCTCTGGAACACCGACATGCTCCGAATCCTTTTCGCCATCATCGTGGTGGCCTTTCCGATCGCCTCATGGGCGGCCGACGAGTTGCCCATCCCTCCCGTGCCACCGGCATCAGCGCAGCAGCAGAATCCCAAGCCAACCGCGCAGGACTATGCGATTCATTCCGCGCTGGAGTCGGTCAAGCAGATGTCCGCCTCACTCGTTCTGCGAGAGGCTCAGGTGATGAACCTTCAAGCGGAACTGAAGGAGGTGGGGCAACTTCTCGAACAAGCCAATCAGAAGGCGCGAGACGATGCCGCCCTTTCGGGGGCTGCGCTCAAGCAGGCCTGGGATGAAATCGCTGCATTGAAGGAGGCAGCAAAAGCCTCTGCAACGTCCGACGCCAAGTGATACAAGCGTGGTGCCAGGCCGACACTGTGCTGCGAACACGATGCCGACCCTACGCGCCACAGCGGAGACGACCGCCATGACCACCACGACGATACACGCCACCTAAGCGCCGTCCAGTGAACCGCATCTCCGTTCCGGTGCATTGAGCAGGCGCCCACACCGTCAGGTCAGCCCCGATGATGAACAGATGCGTCTTCGTCAGTTTCGTGAATCGTCCGTTAATTCGGCGCAGCGCGGTGAAACGTAGCCATGGCGGACGATCGCAAAGTATCCCCTGCAGACGCGGCGCGCGAGGAAATCGGGAAGTTCTCCCGATCGGCCTTGGGCTATGACTGGCCGGCAGACCCCGGCGCTCCACGCCCCCGCGATGCCATCGAATGGGTGCGGGAGCAGCAACGGAAACAGAAGGCTCGACAGAAGTACGTCGGCGCCCTGGTCCTCGCGGCTCTCTCGGCTATTGGGTCAACAATTGTCACGACGGGGTGGCCATGGCTGATGCAGTTGCTTGGCCGTTGACCTGCATGGGCACGGCGGTCCGAACCAAGGCTGGATGGTTTGGGATCATCGCTGGCTTCGTCATTGCCATGCTTGTCTGGCAGGCCGTTCCGGCATGGCTGTCGTCGATGGAGCCAACCGGCACAATGATCGCGGACGCCCGCGTCCTGATCGTAGACCCGGCCCAGCCAGCCTACGCATTGGCGGTAGAAGCTGAAGTCCTGGTGTCTGACCGATGCCGTCGGACCACCCATTACGTCCTCGTGGATGTGCCGGCGCGCCGTGTGTTCCCGCTCGGCCCCACCGTATCGGGAGACGGCTTCAGCACGCCATGGGACGGGCGGTACTCGGTCATGCTGTCGGTGCCGGCAGCGATCCCGCCGGGCGCCTACGCGCTCTCGGTGCGGGCCGTCTACGACTGCTCCTATCTCGGGTTGTTTCGCTGGCAGATCGCCCAGCAGGCAGCCCCGATCCCGGTGCGGATACAGTAGCTATTTTCTGGATAGGAGATAGGCCATGGCCTGGAAACGCGGGATGCGCTGGTTCGTGGAACGCTTCGCCGAGCGTGGGACCTGGGGTGGCGTGCTTGTCGCGGTGTGCAGCCTGGCCGGTGCGCAGATCGCTCCGGAACGCGCCGAGCAGATTACGACGCTGGGCGTTTTGATCGCGGGCGGGATCCTGGTCGCGGTGAAGGAGCAACCCAGGCCTCCGCGCCGTCCGTCCCGTCGACGAAAGGCTGATGCGCCGCCGTAGCGACGCGAGTCTGACGTTGCGTCACGATGCGGTGTGGTGCATATCAGCGGCGGCGCTGCCGCGGTAGCTCAGGAGAGAGCGCAGGGTCGTCCGGTCGACGGACAAGACGTTGAGGTCAGCGGTTGCGATATCGCTCCGCGGAGCGCCATCAATCGAAGCGGGGTAGAGCGTTAGGAAACCGATTCAGGTTCCTGCTCCTCCGCGCATCACCACAAAATAGACATGCGAGCGGATTGCCATGCCCTGCAGAAGCAAGGCCGAACAAGCTGCTGCCGCGCGCCGACACTACATGAATAACCGCGACAAGATCATAGCAAGGGCGCGCGCGTTCAGCCTTAAACAGCGGGATGTTCTTCGGTGCTACATCGATGACTATCTGGCGACACACCATTGTGTCGACTGCGGCGAGTCCGATCCCGTAGTGCTGGAGTTCGACCACGACAGGACCAAGCCGAAGGCATTCAATATCGGAGAAGCCCCAGCCAAGGGGATATCGATCAAGACGCTTTCCTCTGAGATTGAAAAGTGCGAGGTCCGCTGCGCCAACTGCCACCGGCGCAAGACCTATGCCGAGCAACAGGAGAAGGTCAGGACAGCGCGGGGCGGAGACAGCCTTCCACTGTTCGAGCGCTGATCATGCCGCTATTCATTGGTGATTATGTATTTGACAAACACGGTGGGGTAGAATAGGAATTCGGTCAAGGA
>CAYZKM010000589.1:0-3341 GCA_964478525.1 uncultured Bifidobacterium sp. | reverse complement strand
CGTCCTGTTCGGCGGCATCGCCGCCGGGGCCGGCATGACCATCCTGTTCGGGCAGTTCGACAGCTCGTTCTCCTCGGTGGACGAACTCCGCGGCCTCGGCCTACCCGTGCTGGGGGGGATTTCGATCCTCGGCCTGGCCCCCTTGCGGCAGCGCCTGATGACCGTGATACGATTTGGTGCCGCAGTTGCCGTCCTGATCGGTGTATACGGCGGACTCATGGTACACATCCTGCGCTCGGCGGCACTGATCTAATGCAAGGGTTCTCATGCTGACACCCAAGGCTTCGCATCTCGTCGAGCGGGTCGCCGAGAGGTTGCTGCGTTCCGGCAACCTGGAGGCGTCCGCCGCACAGCTGCTCGACCCCACGCAGGCGCCACCCGCTGAAAACCGCGAAACCGCCCCGCTCGCGCCCCCCATGGCCGCCACCCCTGTCGCAGCCCCCACCGCAGCCTCCCCCGCCGCAGCCCCGATGACAGCCCCCGTCGCGGCCCCGATGGCGGCAGCCGCGGTCGCCGCCTCGCCCGCCCCGCTGACCGAACCCCGGCCGGCCCGGATGGATGCCGCCCCCGCGGCCTTCCCCGTCCAGCCCCCCTCCCCCCCGATCGTCGCCCGCGAATCGCTCGGGTCGTCTGACGCAATGGCCGCCGATCTCGGCCTGGCACCCCCCCCCATCGACGCCGTCGCGCTGGAACGCGGCGGCATGGTCGACTGGTCGCGCACCCGCAGCCGGATCTCCGAGGAGTTCCGCCTGGTGCAGCGCCAGATCCTCCGCTCCGCCTTCGGCCCCGGCGCCGAACCCGGCTTCTCCAACCTGCTGATGGTCACCAGCGCCCGGCCCGTCGAGGGCAAAAGCTTCACCTCCGTCAACCTCGCCGGCAGCATCGCACGCCAGGGCGACCACCACGTGCTGCTGGTCGACGCCGATTCCAAGCGTGACTCGGTCTGCTACGCGTTCGGCCTCGCCGAATCGCGCGGCCTGCTGGACCTGGTCGCCAACCCCAAGCTGGACCCGGCGCCGCTGATCGTGAAAACCCCGATCGAGCGGCTGTCGATCCTGCCCGTCGGGCGGGAACGCGAGCGCAGCGCGGAACTGTTCTCGACCAAGGAAATGACGCGGCTGATCCAAAGCCTGGGCCGCCGCTATGCCGACCGCCTGCTGATCCTGGACGCCCCGCCCTGCCTGTCCACGTCCGATCCCGCCGTGCTCGCCCCCGTCGTCGGGCAGATCCTGTTCGTGGTCGAGGCTGACCGGACCCAGCGCGACGAGATCGAGGCCTCGCTGGACCTGATCCAGGCCTGCCCGACCATCACCCTGGTCCTGAACAAGCAGCAGATCTCGTCGCGTTACACGTTCGGCGCCTATTCTTCGTACTACTCGTCGTGACGCGACGGCGCCCGGGACCTCTGCATATGGCACCCGCCCCCGCGCCCCATCGCCATCTTCTCTGGGCCCTCGGCGCCGTCGGGTCGCTGTTGGCGGCGACCGCCGACCGGGCCGCCGCCTTCCCGACCGTCGATCCGGCGAACGCCTATGCGGCACCGGTCGGCAACGACCTGGCCGGGCAGGATGCGCAGGATTTGCGCCACCAGTTGCAGATCGCCAACGGGCTGCCGGCCCTGGGCGGGGCCGGCGGCGGTGGGTGGACGATCCTGCCGCGCCTCGACATCGGCGCGATGTTCACCGACAACGCGCTGCAGGTCGCCAGCCCGCGGCGGTGGGACTTCGCGACGATCATCTCGCCGGGCATCACCGTCATCGCCGACACCAACCGGGTGCAGATGCGGCTGGATTACGCGCCGGTCTTCTCGCTGTACGCCCGCACGCCCGAACAGACCTCGCTGGCCCAGCAACTGACCGCCACCGGGCTGGTCACCATCATCCCCGAGCTGGCCTTCGTCGACCTGCGCGCGATCTCGGGCATCCAGCCGCAGAACGGCGGCGTCGGCGGGCTGACCGGCGTCGGCGGCAGCGGCATCTTCGGCACCAACAGCTTCGCACCGAACGCCGCCAATATCGGCCTCAGCCGCAACAACCAGATCCAGACCTCGTCCGTCGGTATCTCGCCCTATCTGGTGAACCGGTTCGGCGACTATGGCACCGCCAGGCTGGGCGTCGGCTTCCAGGCGTCACGCTATGCCAACGCCGCCGGGTTCGGAACGCTGCCGCTGCCGACCACCGGGCTGACCCTGCAGAACCAGTGGACCACGGAACAGACCTTCCAGTTCGTGACCGGGGAGTTCCTGGGCCGGTTCCAGAACACCTTCGATGTCCGCCTGGCACAGACCGAGACATCGGCTCCGCAAGGCGTGACCGGCACCGCCAACACCTCGACCTGGTCGCCGTGGACGACGATCACCAACAAATTGTCCTATGCGCTCAACCACGCCATCACGGTGTTCGGCAGCATCGGCTACGAGAACATCAGCTACGGCGGCGCGTTCACGCAGAAGATCCACGGCATGACGTGGAATATCGGCGGCACCTGGGTGCCGAACCCCGACAGTTCCATCACGCTCAGCTACGGCTTCCAGCAGGGCGCCAATTCCTTCTCGGCCAATGCCAACTACGCGCTGACGGCGCGCACCACCGTCGGCCTGACCTATTCCAGCCAGCTGGGCACGCAGTTGCAGCAATTGCAGCGCCAGCTGGACAACGGGGCGCTGAACGGCAGCGGATCGCTGGTCAACAGCCAGACCGGCGCGCCGCTGTTCCCCGGCAATAACGGCCTGGGCGTGCAACCCGGGCTGTTCCGCTACGACACGCTGAACTTCACCACCACGACCAACCTCGACCGCGACCAGATCACCCTGAACCTGTCCTGGAGCCAGCAGAGCAGCGTTGCCGGCACGGTCACCACCGGTACCAGCCAGGCGCTGACCGGGTCCGTGCAATGGGTGCACGAGCTGCGCCCGGACCTGTCGCTGAACACGCTGGTTTCCTACACATCGCAACAGGGCGGCGGCTTCGGCAACAGCCAGACACTCGCCGCCAGCATCGGGTTGCAATATCTTATGACCGACAGCGTGACCGGGCGGCTGCGCTACAGCCATTTCGAACGCAACTCCTCCAATGTGCCGGCGACCTTCTACAACCAGTACAATTTCTCGCAGAACCTGGTCATCGTCGGCGTCACCAAACAGTTCTGACCGGATATCGTGTACGAAAAATTCTACAACTTCTCGGGCCCGCCTTTTCTCCTGACGCCTGACACCCGATTCTTCTTCGGGTCCAGCGGGCACAGCCGAGCGATCTCGCACCTGGTGTTCGGGCTGGCGCAGGAGGAGGGGTTCATCGTCATCACCGGCGAGGTCGGCGCCGGCAAGACCACGCTGGTCGAGC
>CAYZKM010000588.1:0-3345 GCA_964478525.1 uncultured Bifidobacterium sp. | reverse complement strand
AATTTCCGCCGTTCTGGGTTATTTATCCTAGTGTTTGTAAAGTGCATAATCGCCTTTTTTATGGGCGCGCCGCCAGCACCACAGCCGCCAGGAAGCGTTCGGGTCCGGCTCTTCAAGGGGAGGGCCGCCATTGTGCCCAAACTGCACCCGAACAGGAGGAAGTGATCCGGCGCTCATGCCCTCACCGCCCCGGCTCTGCGGCTCCGTCGAGGAAGCGCTGCATAAACACCAGATCGAGCCAGCGGCCGAACTTGGCCCCGACCTCGCGCAGCGTGCCGACATGCTCGAAACCTAGCCCCTCATGCAGGCGGATCGAGGCCGGGTTGGCGGCATCAATCCCGGCGATCATGACGTGCTTGCCCAGGGCGGCCGCCCTGTTGAACAAGGGTTCTACCAGGGCCTTTCCCAGCCCCCGGCCGCGCGCATCGGCGCGTATGTAGACCGAGTGCTCGACGGTGTGACGGTAGCCCGGCCAGGGCCGAAAATCGCCGAAGGTGGCGAAGCCCAGCACAGCGCGGTCTGCCGGGTCCTCGGCTACCAGCACCGGGTAGCCCAGGCCGGTGCGCTGCGCGAACCAAGCCCTGCGGTCTTCAAGCGTGGCCTCCTGCTCGGTGTAGACGGCGGCGGAGGTGCGGACGACCTCGTTGTAGATGGACAGGATGCCGGACAGATCGGCCTCGGTCGCATCGCGGATGGTGGCAGGCATGGGCACGCCTTGAGTTGGGGGTGGAAATCGGAAGCTTCGTCCACTATAGTTTCACTATGTCCATTATGCAAGACAATGCCGCCCTGACGGCTTTGGAGCGTGGCCTCGCCGCCCGCCTGCGTGCCGAGCGCGAGGCGCGCGGTTGGTCGCTGTCCGACCTCGCCGCCCGCTCGGGCGTCAGCCGCGCCATGATCAGCAAGGTCGAGCGCGCGGAAGCCAGTCCGACGGCGGCGCTGCTAGGCCGTCTGTCGGGTGCCTTCGGGCTCACCCTGTCCGCGCTGCTGGCCCGCGTCGAAGGCGATGCCTCCGGTGTCGGTCGCGTCGTGCGGAGCGGCGCGCAACCGCTGTGGCGCGATCCGGCGACCGGCTATCTCCGGCGCGCGGTATCGCCGCCGGGGGCCGATCCCGAGCTGGTCCATGTTGAGCTGCCGCCAAAGGCCAGCGTCGCCTATCCGGCTGCCGCCTATGGGCACCTGCGCGGCCAATGCGTCTGGGTTCTCGGCGGGTCCCTGGTCTTCCGCGAAGGCACGGCCGAACACCGGCTTGCCGAAGGCGACTGCCTGGCTCTCGGGCCTCCGCTGGATTGCGAGTTCCACAACCCCTCTGACGTGCCCTGCACCTATCTCGTCATCGTCTCTCGCGTGCAGAAGTCTTGAATTCCGCACCGGAAGCAGCCTGCCACCAATGCTGACGTCGTTCGGGGCCGACCATGCCCAAAAATGAGGAACCACCGTCCGCCAGCCCCTACCCCCGGGCCGGCCGCAGGTAGATCGCCCAATACACCCCGGCCACCAGCACCCCGCCGCCCGCGATGTTCCCCAGCGTCACCGGCACCAGATTCGCCGCGATCCCGCCCAGGCCGATCTTCACCGATCCCATCAGCCAGGCCAGCGGCAGGAAGAACATGTTGGCCACCGAATGCTCGAACCCCAGCGCCACGAACGCGGCGATCGGGAACGGAATCAGCAGCACCTTGTCCGCCACCGTCCGGGCCGAGAAGCACATCCACACCGCCAGGCAGACCAGCACGTTGCACAGCACCCCGCGCGAGAAGGCCGTCACGAAATCGAGCCCGATCTTGCCCTCGGCAATGCGGATCGCGGTGGCGGCCACTGCCGGGTTGGTCACCACGCCCGACCAGGCCACGGCGAACGCGGTCGCCACCGCGCCGGCGAAGTTGGCCACGAACACCAGGCCCCAGTTGCGCAGCAGGGCCGCGAAGCTGATCCGCCGCTGCGCCAGCGCCATCACGATCAGGCTGTTCCCGGTGAACAGCTCCGCCCCGCCGACAATCACCAGGATCAGCCCCAGCGAGAACGCGAACCCGCCCAGCAGCCGTGTCGGCCCATAGCCCAGGCCGCTCTCGGTGATGACGATCGTATAGAACAGCGCGCCGAAGCCGATGAACGCCCCGGCCAGCACGCCCAGCATCAGGGTCGGGATGGTGGCCAGGCTGGCCTTGCGGACGCCGACCTCCTCGACAAGATGGGCCATCTGCGCCGGCGGATAGGCATCCATCGGCGCCGGCGAAACCTCGGGCATCGCCTCCTCAGCCCTTCAGGAACGGCGTGGCGCGCTCGGCGATCTCGCGCGCGCGCTCCCAGCTCATGCAGAAGCGGCTGTCGGGCAGGATCGCGTGGCGCAGGCCGCGGATGCGGGCCGCCATCTCGTCAACGAAACGAGCGTAGTAGAAATGCTCGCCCAGCAACAGCAGGGTGGGTTGCGCCAAAGCGCGCAGCCCATCCTCCATCGCGAAGTCGGCCAGGGCGGTCACCGCCTGCCAGCGATTGCGCCCGACCTCCATCGTGGTGGTGTTGATCCGGTCCATCCAGCCCTGCGACGGGTGCATCGGGGCATGGGTCGGGTCGGTCGTCAGCATGAAATCCACCGTCCGGGTCAGCGGAAAGCCCGACGCGTCCTCGGGCCGCAACCCGCTCTGCAGCTCCCGCACATGGGTCGCGGTGCGCCCGCGATCCGGCGAGAACGGGCAGTTGATCAGCACGACCTTGGTGATCCGCTCGGGATGGGCATTGGCAATGGCGACCGACACGCCGGCGCCCACGGCCTCCCCCATCGCCGCGGCGGTGCGGATGCCCAGCGCGTCCATCACCGCGATGGCGCAATCCGTGTAGTCGGCGAAGCCCGGCTGGAAATCGATCGGGTCGGAGTGCCCATGGCTCGGATAGTCCATCGCCACGACCCGGAACGCCGGCGCCAGGCCCTGCATCAGTTCCAGCATCAGGGCGGATGATTGCTGGTTGATATGGAACAGCATCACCGCCGGTCCGCTGCCGGCCTCCCGGTAATGGATATGGCCAAGACGGGTCCGGACCAAACCGCGGCCGATCTCCATTGCGTGTCCTCCTGCGATGCCCGCCGACCCTATCACGGCCCTGGCGCCTTGACAGGGCATCCGCCCCCTTTCATCCAAGGCCGTGATCGCTGCGGGAGCCTGGAATGAGCAAGTCGATGGGTCGGTTGGCCCGCGTGGTGTCGGTGCTTGCCCTGCTTCTGGGCGGATGCGAATCGCTGCTCGTGCCCGACACGACCCCGCTGCCCGAGGCCAAGCTGATGCCGCCTGGCAGCGAGACGATCTCCACCCGCGGTTCGTGCACCCAGACCGTCAGGTGCTGGTGCGC
>CAYZKM010000587.1:0-3348 GCA_964478525.1 uncultured Bifidobacterium sp. | reverse complement strand
GCGGGTCAGCAGATCGGCGATCGGATCCAGCTCCACCGTGGCCCGCCGCTGCCCGGTGCGGCGCAGCGCTTCGTTGATCGCGATGCGGGCGAGCCAGGTGCCCAGGCGCGCGTCGCCGCGATAGGCCTGCGCCGCGGCAAAGGCGCGCAGCCAGGTGTCCTGCACCACCTCCTCGGCCTCGCCGTCATCGGCGAGAATGCCGCGCGCGATGCGCCACAGCGTGCGGTTGTGCACCTGCATCAGCTGTGCGGCGGCCGCGCTGTCGCCGCTGCGCATGGCCGCCAGCAGCCTGGCATCGGCGGCGTGAAGCTCGGTCGACCCGTCCGGCATTGGTCCCTCCGTGCGTGCATGAATGCTCGCTCGGTATTGGACCTGCGCACAGCCGAAAAGGTTCCGGGAATTTTGCGGACGCGTCCGCTCGGCGCGCGGGCGGTTCTTCGTCGCGCGTCTGACCGGTGTCGCCGTTCAGCTCTACGGGAAGACGCGGACGCCCGCCGTCATGGCTGGCCACCCCTCTCCAATCGTCATTCTCGGCGCCGGCCGCACCGATGCCGGTTACCGGGCCTCCGGTCTCGCTCCGCGACGCAGTAGCATCAGGGTGGGCAGGCCAAGAACGAGCGACGCAAGCATCCCCGGTTCCGGTATGGACTCCGTCGCGGTCAGAAACTGGCCGGAGGCGGAGCTGTAAGAGACGCCGGTGGGCAATTGATCGAAGGAGAACGCCGCCGTGTGGGAATAGTCCATGAAGTAGTACTGGCCGCCGACGCTAAGGAGCATCTCCAGAACGACGTCGGCCGACTGCCCCTTGAAGCTGAACGCGCCGGTGATTGTCTCATCCACCACGGGATCGCCACTGAAGGCGTTCCCCCAACTCTGGCTGAAGCCGTACTCGCTATAAACGCAATTTGTCGTAGCGCCGCCTATAAAGCACCGGCTCGCCACCGGCGCGAACGCTGACGGCGTGCCAATGCCGGCCGTCGCACCAATGTCGAGACTGAACTGTGCGCTCCCCCCGCTGCTCGTGCCTACCGAGGCCGACGAAGTCCCGTCCACATGGACGTTGAAAGTCACCGTGGTGATCGTCGATGCGGTGGCATTGGCGTTGGTGAAGTGGAGCGTGTCGCCGAGGATGGCACGTGCGTTCCAGCCCGGCGGCGTAATGACAGTTCTGGCGAGGAGGGTCGGCCCTGCTGCGGCATGCAAGGTGGCCGTCGCGAAGTCGGCGCTGGCGCTGGCGCTTCCGGATTCGACAAACGTGCCGCTGGTGGCGCTGAAATTCCCCGTTGAACTGGAATAATACACTGCGCTGTCCGGCGCGGTATTCTGCGCGACCGGTCCCGCTATTGGACCGCTTGAATACGTGCCGAACACCGAGCTGGTTGTTGCCTGGACGAAGTAGTCGGTCGGCGCGACGGGCGTTGCGTATGATGGCGCCGACATCGCGGTCGCGGCGGCAAGGCCCGTGGTAAGAAAGAATGCGCGCGCGCTCATGATCGTTCCTTTGTCGATAGGCGGCCGGTGCCTTTGGCCACGGCCCGACTATAGGAGGTAACGATATCCGGTCTTGACCCAAATGGGTCAGATCGGACAAGTTCATGACAGTTTTTTCTGTGCCGTTCCGGATTTCTCTGGTCGTTGCGTGCGTCATGGCAAGTCATGCCCATTCGTCAAGGGGATGGTCGACGCCTGAAACAGGGCGGAATGAAGGTAAAGAGATGACACGGTCCCAGTACGAAATGCGTCAAGTAGTGCACCGCCTCGGTGACGTCGTGCATGACTCGGCAGCCTGGCCTTCGATCATGGAAGAGGTGGCTCGGGCGGTCGGCGCCACCGGCGCTGCGCTGCTGCAGTGCGATGCGCGCACCCCCGATGTGCCGCGGACTGCTGGTGTGGCCGATCTGTTCGCTGCCTATTTCGGTGGGAACTGGCAGGATCGCGATATCCGGGCGCGCGGGGCGCCGCTGCTGGCGCGACGGGAGCGCAGCGTTGTCACCGACCACGACGTGGTGACCGCTGACGAAATGGAGCGTGGCGCCTATTACAACGAACTCCTGCGCCCGTTCGGCTTTCGCTGGTTCGCCGCGCTTGGGTTCTCCGCCGGCAGCGCACATTGGGCGCTTTCGATCCATCGGACAGCACGGCAGGGGATGTTCGAGGCGCCCGAGCTACGGCGGCTCGCATCGCTGGCGCCACACCTGACGCAGGCGGCCACGCTGTCATCGGCAGTGGGATGTTCGGTTCTTTCGGGGATCAGGGATGCCCTCGCCCTGTGCAAACAGCCAGCCATGATCCTCGACCGCTTCGGGTACGTGCTGGGCGCGAATGATCTCGCCGAAATGCTGTTCGATGACGACTTCCGAATCCGTCATCGCCGCTTGCATGTCGAGGACAGGCACGCGGCGAGGGAACTGGATCGCCTCGGCTTGGCGCTGAAGTACACGCCGGAGATTGCTGCCGAAGAATTCCGGCCCATCCCGATGAAGCAAAGGGGGGGCGGGGGGCGATCGTTCATGATCCATGTCCTTCCGGTGCCACCCGCCGCGCGCGGACCATTCCTTGGCGCCCGCGCAATGCTCGTGTTTTCGAGTCCCGTTGCGCCTGTCGCCGCAGACCCACTCGCGCTGATCCGCTCATTCGGATTGACGCCGGCGGAAGCTCGGGTGGCGGTGCTGCTCTGCGACGGCATGACCGTGGCCGAAATCGCGGACGTGCTTGGCGTGGCTGTTGCCACCGTCAGGAACCACCTCAAGGCTGTGTTCGCCAAGACGGATACGCATCGGCAGGCCGAACTGGCCCGATTAGTGTCGCGCATCGGCGTGATGGGGCTGTAGGGCGGCCGGGCGGTATCATGGCTAGGCGCGGCACTTCATCAGGCCGTGGCACCTGATTTTCTGTCGGGGCGAAGCACCGCCCGCCCGGATTCGGTCCGTGCCGCCGACCGGCCACCAGGGAAATTCGGACTGTCCAGCGGTTTCTCTGTCCAGAGGGTTCTCAAGTCCGCGCGGGCGGGACCGTCATGCCCTCGATCACGATGGTGCGCAGCACCGGGTGCAGATGGGTGTTGCCGGCGACGATGTTGGACGTGTCGCGCGGATCGCCATCCCCGGTATCGGTGGCATAGCCGCCGGCCTCGCGCACCAGCAGCATGCCCGCGGCGATGTCCCACGGCTTGATCCCGAGTTCCCAATACCCGTCGAACCGCCCCGCGGCGACCCAGGCCAGATCGAGCGCGGCGGCACCGAAGCGGCGGATGCCCGCCACGCGCGGCATCAGCGCGGCCAGGGTGCGGCTGAAGGCGTGCCGGCGCGGGGCCGAGACGGCGCCGAACGGGATGCCGGTGGCGAACAC
>CAYZKM010000586.1:0-3351 GCA_964478525.1 uncultured Bifidobacterium sp. | reverse complement strand
GCAAGCACAATCACAGGGCGGAGGGGACAATGTCTTTGGAAATGACAGCTAGCCGGTTATCCGGCCCCGGCGATAGCCACCCCATCTTTGAGCCAGCGTCCGGGCGGAGTAGCACGGGGGCTGCAACCCACCGCACACAACCCACCGCACAGGGGCGGCCCATGATCGTCGTCTTCGGCTCTGTCAATCTCGACCTGATCTTCGCCGTGCCGCATATCCCGGCGCCGGGGGAGACGGTCCTTGGCCCATCCACCCGGATCGAGCCGGGCGGCAAGGGAGCCAACCAGGCGGTCGCCGCCGCGCGGGATGGCGCGCCCGTCGCCATGGTGGGCGCGGTCGGGCGCGACGCGCTGGCCGATGACGCGCTGGTCCTGCTGCGCCAGGCCAAGGTCGACCTCACGCGGCTGGCCCGCACCGATGCCACGACCGGATGCGCCGCCATTGCCGTCGATCCCGCCGGCAACAACGCCATCGCCGTCGGCTCCGGCGCCAACCTCGACGCCCGCGCCGCACAGGTCGAGGACGCGCTGCTGCGCCCCGACGCCACGCTGCTGCTGCAGATGGAGGTGCCGGCGGCGGAAACCGCGGCCCTGGTGGCCCGCGCGCGCGGCCGGGTCGGGCGGATCATCCTGAACCTGGCACCGGCCGGCCCGCTGCCCGAGGAAACCCTGCGCGCGGTCGACATCCTGGTCGTGAACGAGACCGAGGCCCGCTCGCTGGCCGCCATGCTGGGCTGTGCCGGATCGGCGCCCGGGTTGCGCGATGCGCTGGGCGTCGGCGTGGTCCGGACCCTGGGCGCCGAGGGCGTGGATGTGGCGACGGCCGATAGTGCCTTTACACTGCCGGCCAGGCGGATCACGCCGGTCGATACCACGGGGGCGGGGGATTGCTTCGTCGGCGTGCTTGCCGCCGGGCTGGATCGCGGCCTGGCGCTGCGCGCCGCCGTGCAGCGCGCGATGGCCGCGGCGGCCTTGTGCTGCACCCGCCCGGGCAGCCAGGGCAGCATCCCCACCGCGCCACAGACCGACGCCTTCGCCTGACCTCAGCGGGTCAGCACGACCGGCTGCACCTTGCTGCCGTCACCGACCTCGTCGGGCAGGTTGATGGCGATCCGCTCACCCGGCTTCACGCCGTCCGCGAGGCTGACCTTGATGCCGTCGGTGTTGGCCACCTTCACCGGGCGCATGCGGATCACGCCGCCTTCGTCCACCGCCGCCACCGATGTGTTCGCCCCGCGCACCACCAGCGCGCTGACCGGCACTTCCGTATAGGCAGGCAGCGGGACATGCAGCGTGACATAGGCGAAGGCACCGGGCACCAGGAACCCGTCCTGGTTGTCGACCTCAAGCTCCACGAACAAGGTGCGGGTGCGCGGGTCCAACTGCCCGGATGTCCGGGCCACCGCGGCGCGCACGACCCGGGTCGAGTCGGCGGCATCCGTGATCTCGGCGACATCACCCGCCTTGACGTATGGTACGTCGCGCTGCTCGACATAGACGTTCACGCGCAGCCGCTTGTCGTTGGCCAGCGTGACGACCGGCTGGTTGCTGGTCTGGTTGGTGGTCGAGTTCTGCACCAGCGCCCCGGGGTCGATGAAGCGCGCGGTGATGCGGCCCTCGAACGGCGCCCGTATCATTTCATATGATTTCAATGTCGCCAGCTCGGCCATCCGCGCCTGCGCCATGCGGGCATCGGTTTCCGCCTGCTCGATCGCCTGGATCGATTTCGCCCCGGTATTGGCCAGGTCGCGGGCGCGCTTGGCGTTGCGCAGCTTGTTCTCCAGATCGGTCATCGCGCTGGCGAACTGGTTGTCGGTCTCGGGCGATTCGATCTCGGCCAGCAACTGCCCGGTGGTGACCCAGTCGCCACGATCGACGTTGATCGTCTTCAGATACCCGCCGATCTTGCTGTACAGCGTGGCGGTCTGGTACGGGCGGACATCCCCCAGCAGGGTGATCAGCCGTTCCTTCGGCGCCTGCGCCACCGTCACGGTCTGCACCCGCGGGCCACGATCCACCTGCGCGGCCAGCGCCTGGCGCGTCGCCAGAAGCTGCGCATCCTTCTGCTGATAGATGACGAACGCGGCGAAACCGGCCCCCGCCACGACCGCAAGGCCCAGGAACAGCGTCAGGATCTGCCCGCGGCGGCGGGGCTTGGTGCTGTCGTCAGACATGATGCGACCCTCCGGTCATGGTATGCGACCCGGCGGTTTCGGCCCGGAAGCGTTCGTCCAGCCGATGCAGCATGGGTGGCTTGCGCCGCAACAGCGTGTAGCCGATCGGCACGATGAACAAGGTCGCCAGCGTCGCCATCACCAGCCCACCGATCACCGCGCGCCCCAGCGGCGCGTTCTGCTCGCCCGCCTCGCCAAGCCCCAGCGCCATCGGGACCATGCCGATGACCATGGCCAGCGCGGTCATCAGGATGGGGCGCAGGCGGATGCGTCCCGCCTCGATCATCGCCGCCACCGCGCCGACATCCTGGCGGGCACGCAGGTCGTTGGCGAAGCTGACCATCAGGATCGAGTTCGATACCGAGATGCCGATCGACATGATCGCACCCATCAGGGATTCGACGTTGATGGTCGTGTTGGTCAGCGCCAGCATCCAGATGATGCCGATCAGCGTGCCGGGCAGCGCCATCATGATGATCAGCGGATCGACCCAGGACTGGAACAGCACGACCAGCAGCGCATAGACCAGGAACACGGCCAGGATCATGCCGAAGCCCAGGCTGCGGAAGGACGATTGCATCACCTCGTACTGGCCGCGGATGTCCACCCGCACCGTTACCGGCAGGCCCTTGCTGATCTCGTCGATCGCGCCCTGGATGTCGCGCGCCACGCCGCCCAGGTCACGGGCGTCGATATTGGCCGCGATGTCGATCACCCGCTGCACGGTATAGTGATTGACCGATTCCAGGCTGGATCGCGGCGTGATGGCGGCGACGTTGCTCAGGCGCATCACCGACGCGGCGGGCAGGGTGGACGGCGTGTTGGGCAGCGACGGGTCGGGCCGGCTGATCGGCGTGCCCAGCAGATCCTCGACCGCGTTGATCCGCGATACCGGTGTCTGGACAGCCACCGTGTAGTTCACGTTGTTCTGCGGGTTCAGGAAGAAGTTCGGCGCCACCAGCGAGCTGGACGACAGCGATGTCAGCAGGTTCGAGGCGACGTCCCGCTGGCCGATGCCCAGGCGGATGGCGCGCAGGCGGTCGACCTCGATCTGCAACGCCGGATAGTTCAGCACCTGCACGATATGCGGGTCAGCCACGCCCGGGATCACCTGCAGCTTGCGCAGCAGTTTCTGGCCCAGCGCGTCGCTTGCGGCGTGCGGATTGAGCTTGGCCACC
>CAYZKM010000585.1:0-3371 GCA_964478525.1 uncultured Bifidobacterium sp. | reverse complement strand
GTCGTTCGGCACATCGTTTGTCTCCCCGGCCGGACCGAGTTTCACCGCGGATCGATGGCGCGTGCATTTCGATGGGACAGGCATCACGCAGACCGTGTCACGCCAGGCCGCGACGGACCAGTCGCTTCTGGATCGCGGGATCAAGTACTTCCTTCGGTGGTCCAAATCAGTCGCTGGATCCGGTGCGGCATTCCGGCAGCTCTACATCCGAATGCCGGACGCTCGCATGCTTGCGGGACGCACCATCACGATCGGCCTGCGTGGTGCCGCTGATACGTCACGCACCGTGCTTGCGCTGGCCACGCAGAATTTCGGAACTGGCGGATCGCCATCGAGCCTCGTCAATATGACGATCGGGTATTGGACTTTCACTCCAACTTGGCAGGTCTTCACCGCCACCGTTGATCTTCCCACCATCTTCGGAAAGACCTTCGGCTCGAACAATGATGACTATCTGCAGTTGACGTTCAACCTGCCACTCAATTCGGCCGACACAATTGATATCGCAGATGTCGTGCTGCAAGAGGGCACGGAAATCGTGGATCGGATGTTCGAGCGCAGGCCAACATCGGTCGAGCAGTTGCTCTGCCTTCGGATGCGCGAGCCGATGCAACTGCAGGCCCAGGCATTCGCCTACTCGACCACCGCGGTGAAGGTGATTGGCCGAACCGTTTCACCCATGACCAAGACGCCATCAGTCACGTTCTCCGGGACGGGCACTGTGGCGCAGCCCGGGATCGGCTCGTTCAACTCCACCACAGCGCCGACCGTCGACGCGTATGACACCGCGACGGGCGCATTCCGCCTCGATTGGACCGGGTTTACCGGCATGACCACGTCGGCGCCCGGTTATGTCTCCGCCATGCCCTCCGGCGCCTGCCTCTCCGTCGAACCGTAAGGATCCCGCACAATGCGTCGCCTCTTTATCGCGATTCTCGCGCTGATCCTGCCTGTACAAGCCATGGCGCAGGCCACGAAGCAGATCTCGCAATGGCCAGCCGCGAGTTCGATGACGGCGAGCGACAAGATCCTGCTGCAGCAGGGCGGGACAGGCACGCCATACACCTATGGCACGGTGGCGCAGATCCTGTCCGGGTCGCTGCCGGCTCAGTTCTCCACGCTGGCCGCGTCGAGCAATGCGACGGTGGGTGGCACGCTCGGTGTAACCGGTGCCGCGACCTTGTCGAGCACGTTGGGCGTGACAGGCACGATTACGGGATCTGGTTCGATCATCGCGGGGAACGGCGGGTCGGCAAAAATCACACTGTCGAGCGGGGCCATCACGGCAACGAGCGGGCAGAATATCACCCTCACGACAGGCGGTGCGGCCAACTCGTTCATCGTTGGGAACTCTGGCGGCGGCCTCGGGAACGCGCTGACTATTACAACCAATACCAACGGGAACACGGCGGGCGGTGCGTCGCCCAACACGGTGCTCGTCGGGAACGTGCTGACCTCGCCATTCTACCGCACGCCCGGGAACACTTACACTCTGTCCGGCTCGACCACGCAGACGCCGCTGTCCCTCACTGTGAACTACGCGGGCAGCAGCACGGCGGCGCTGCGGGCGTTCCAGATGACGATCCCCTCGGACACGCTGGACGCCTCGGGCGCTACCAACGCGCCGGCCTTACTGTATCTGGCCCAGAACGTCGGCGGTGTCGGGACCAAGGGCGGGCGCATCGTCTTCCTGCCGTTGCTGAACATCAACGCAGCGATCAGCGGGGACACGACTTCCCAGCAGTATCAGCCGATGTATCCGCAGGCGCAGGCCAGCGTGAATGTCGGCGGAACGAACACGGGCAGTGGCTCGCGAGGATACCTCTACGGTTACGGGCAAGCCATCTTGCAAAACGGGGCGACGAACTGGGGGCTGCTGAACGGCGGCGGTGAGTTTGACGTAGCGGCCGAGGCGGGCAGTTCTGTCCGCGACATCTACGGCAAGTCGATCATTTTCTTGTCGACCCACGCCGTCGCGGGCGCACGTGAGAACCAAGCCCTGATGATCGGTGCGCAGCCGGGAGCCTCAGCCACCTGGACGCGCGGCATTGGGTTCGGGAACACTGATGGCGCTTGGGCGATGGCGACGGCCGGCACGCTGGTCGGCGTGTCCGTGCAGCAGAACAATGGCGCCCAATCGCGCAACGCATTCCTGGCCCCGCCCCGCGCTACCTATGGCGTGGACTGGGAACCGGTGGACTTCGCGCAACAGTCCGGTCGCAGCTTCCGAGGCCCTGGCTTTTCAGTCGACGGGACGGGCCAGATCACGGCAGGGTCGGTGTTCATCGGGTCCGGCTCGGGCGGGGGCATCATCGACGTGCCTGCGGTGAACGTGGTCACGGCGGTCGCGATCTCGGTGGCCGGCACCGGGGCTGCCGGACTGAACAACTACGTCCCGAACGATATCGTCGTTGGCACCAGCAGCCCGGTGAAAGGCCAGTTCAAGGTCACGCATACGAAGGTGATCGCGGCTCAGGTCGTGGCAGGCGGCACCGGAGGCACGCCGGGCGCCGTGACCATTACCGGCACCACGGGCACCGGCACGAAATTCCAGGCTACCGGCACCATCAACGGATCGGGAGCGCTGACCGGCGCCCTGACTGTCACTGTGCCGGGCGACTACACCGTGAACCCGACCAACACGGCCATTGAGCCGGTGACAGGCGGCGGCCTGACGGGGGCCACGGTGTCCTTGGGCATCGGCGTGCTGACGGCGACGATCCTGGTGCCGGAAATCTCGACTGGCACGGCAGCCACGATCACGCCGACTGGTGGCTCTGGCGCAGGGCTGGTGTTGACCCCGACATGGTCGACGCGGGCCGGCCTGGACCTGCAAACTTCAGGCGGGGACGCCTCGTTCGGCGGCGGACTGTGGGTCAAGGGCATAAGCACGACCGGCAATGGTTTGACCTACGCAGAGCACCAGCTTTACGGCGCCACCTCGCAGCGGAAACTGATCACGTTCTACGAGGAAAATTCCGGGGTTGTCCTTCGGTCGCAGATCGGCCTCAACGCCTCGAACGATTTCATCATCGAGCAGTTCAACGCGTCCGGGTCCTCGCTCGGGATGGCGCTCTCGTTCCCCAATGCGACCGGCCTGCCGAAATTCGGGCGTTCCGGTGCCTGGACCGCCAATGGGTCGGTCGCCACGACCATGACCAGCCTGGGGCCGAGCGGCGCGCATACGACGGTGCAGAAGTGGCTCACCGTCAAGGATGACAGCGGCACGACCTATTACATCCCTGCCTACTGATCAGGAGAGCTCGGCATGTCATTGATCCGCGTCCTCGCAACTGCGTTCCTGGCCTGTTGCGTTGTCGGCCCAGCACTCGCGCAGGACGAGATCAAAGCGAGCGGGGGCGAGTTCTTCC
>CAYZKM010000584.1:0-3384 GCA_964478525.1 uncultured Bifidobacterium sp. | reverse complement strand
CAGGCCTATGTCACCACGTCGTCGGACGTGCTGCCGCAGATCAAGGAGTTCGAGCGGTTTTCGACCACGGTCGCCAACGCCGCGGTCGGGCCGGTGATCGCGACCTATCTGGGCCGCCTGCAGGCGCGGCTGTCGGACGCCGGCTTCCCCGGAGAGCTGCTGGTCATCCTCTCGCATGGCGGCGTCGCGTCGGTGGCCGAGGCGACGCGCCTGGCCGCCGGCACCGCCCTGTCGGGTCCCGCCGGCGGTGTCGCCGCCGCGGTGGCGCTGGCGCGGGCCGGTGTCGCACAGGACCTGGTGGCGTTCGACATGGGCGGCACCTCGACCGACATCGCCCTGGTGCGCGACGGACAGCCCACCCTGTCGGATGGCAAGACCGTCGCCAATGCCCGCATCGCGCTGCCGAGCCTGGATATCGTGACGCTGGGGGCGGGGGGCGGCTCGATCGGGAAGGTCGATCGCGCCGGCCTGCTGGCCGTGGGGCCGGAAAGTGCCGGGGCCGATCCCGGGCCGGCCTGCTATGGCCAGGGCGGTACGCAGCCGACCGTGACCGATGCGAATCTGGTGCTGGGCTACCTGGACCCGGCCAACTTCCTGGGCGGGCGGCGGACGCTGGACGTCGCGGCCGCCGCGGCGGCGGTGGAGCGCCTGGCCGCCGGTCTCGGGGTGTCGCCGGCCGAGGCCGCGGGCGGCATCCACCGCCTGGTGAACACCCGCATGGCTGATGGCGTGCGCGTCGCCACCGTCCGCCGTGGCGTCGATCCGCGCGGCTTCACCCTGCTGGCGTTCGGCGGCGCGGCTGGCCTGCATGTCACCGCGGTGGCCGCCGAACTCGGCATCGCGCGCGTCGTGGTGCCGGTGGCGGCATCGGTCCTGTCGGCCTGGGGCATGCTGAACACCGATCTGCGCGTGGAACTGACGCGCAGCCAGGGCCAGCTGGGCGGCATCGACATCCCCCCACTCCTCGCATCCATCGCCGAAATGCAAGCCGAGGGTCGCGCTCGGCTCGCCTGGTTCAGCGGCGAGATCGCCGAACTGCGATCCGCCGACATGCGCTATGGCGAGCAGGTGTTCGAGATCCCCGTCGCGCTGGACGGGATGGACTGGAACAGCCCGACCCTGGCCGCCGATATCGAGAACGCGTTCCATGCCGCGCACGAACGTCTATACACCTATGCCCTGCGCGATCAGCCGGTGGTGCTGGTGAACGCCCGCGTCTCGGTGGTGGGGCGGCTGCCGGCCACCGCCGGCGCCACCCATGCCGCCGCCGCCACCCCGGCCGAACCGAAGGGGCGGCGGCATGTGCACCTGGGCGGTGCGTGGCGCGACGTGCCGGTGTTCGACTTCCTGGCCCTGGCGCCGGACCAGAGGGTGGCCGGCCCGGCGGTGGTGGAATCCGATACCACGACGGTGCTGTTGCGGGCCGGGGATTCCGCCCGCCAGGATGCGCGGGGATGGCTGGACGTGGCGGTCGGGTAGGCCGGCTTTCGCGATGCGGCGTTCCCCGGCATCATGACGGCGGCACGCCGCTTCCGGGCTGCGCGTCAGGAAAGGGCAAGACGATGGATCTGGAAAACCTGCGCACCACCTGGTCGTGGCGGTTGCTGAGCGTGCTGCGCCTGATCGCCGGGCTGATGTTCGTCCAGCACGGGCTGAGCAAATATCTGGGCTGGCCCGCGTCATCTCCGCCGGGGTTTCAGCTGTTTTCGCTGCTGGCGGTGGCGGGGGTGATCGAGATCGCCGCCGGCGTGATGATCGCCATCGGTTTGTATACACGTTCGGCCGCGTTCCTGGCGTCGGGCATGATGGCGTTCGCGTATTTCATGTCGCATGCGCCGCGCGGGTTCTTTCCGCAGGCGAATGGCGGTGAACTGGCGATCCTGTACTGCTTCCTGTTCCTGTATTTCGCGCTGGCGGGCGGCGGGCCGTGGACGGCGGATGCGTGGCGGGCGCGGGCAGGGCGCAAGGCGATGGCGGTGGGATAGCAAAAAGGGGCCGCGAGGCCCCTTTTCCGCCACGCCCGGGGGTCAGCCCGGAATGATCACCGGCAGTGCGAGGTCGTCCTTTACGGTCTCGGCCACCACCTTCACCGGCATGCCCACCTTCACATCCGCCAGCCTGATGCCCCGCGCCTGGGCCTGCATGCGCACGCCCTCGGCCAGGTCGACCGTCAGCAGCAGATAGGGGATGTCGCCCTTGAAGCCGGGATGGAACGCATAATGCGTTTCCGTCCAGCTATGGACGGTGCCCTTGCCCGATGCCTCGAACCATTCCGCCTTCATCGAATAGCAATGGTCGCACACCGGGCGCGGATAATGCCGCACCGTGCCGCAATCGGCGCAGCGCTGCAGCACCAGTTTCCCCTGCAACAACCCGTCCCAGTACGGCTGGGTGTCGGGCGTGGGGGAGGGAACCAGCTTGTCGTACCCGTCCATCGCTCTAGTTCCGCCGCATGATGGCGACGGACCCGTCGCCCATGTCGCCATAGCCCGTCACCAGGCCGATTTCCGCATCCTTCACCTGCACCGCGGCTTCCCCGCGCAGCTGGCGCGCCAGTTCCACGATGTGGTTCATACCGGCCATGTGCGCCTGGCTCAGCAGCCCGCCATGGGTGTTGACCGGCAGCCGCCCGTTGATGCCCAGCGCGCCGCCTTCGACGAACGACCCGCCTTCGCCCTTCTTGCAGAATCCCAGGTCTTCAAGCTGGCACATCACGATATAGGTGAAGCAGTCATACACCTCGGCGACATCGATATCGTCGCGCGTCACCCCCGCCATGGCGAACGCCTTGGGCGCGGCCTTGGCCAGGCCCAGCGTCGTCAGGTCCGGCCGCTGCGTGATGGCCGAGGGGCTGTCGGGATGGCCCTCGGCCACGCCCATCACCCAGACCGGCGGGCGCGCCATGTCCTTCGCGACATCGGCCGCACTGATCACCACCGCGCAGCCGCCATCGCTTTCCAGCGAACAATCCAGCAGCCGCAGCGGGTCCGAGATCATGCGCGAGGCCTGGTGATCATCGATCGTGATCGGCTTGCGCATCGTCGCGTTCGGGTTCATCGACGCGTGATGGCGCGTGGTGACCGCGATTTCCGCCAGCTGGCGGGATTTGGTGCCGTACATCTCGAAATGCCGGCGCGCCATCGGGGCATAGAGCTGCGGCGGGGCGATCGCGCCCGATGGCATCTCGAACTCACCGATGATCCGGAACTGCGGCATCTGCTGCACGCGCGTCCCGATGCGCCCGCCCGAGAATCCGGTGCGGCCCAGCGACAGCAGCACATGCTTGCAGATCCCGGCCTCGATCACCGCCAGCGCGCATTGGATCGACGCCACCGCCGAGGCCCCGCCCATCGGCGTGGTCGCGGAAAAGCGCAGGTCCTTGAT
>CAYZKM010000583.1:0-3387 GCA_964478525.1 uncultured Bifidobacterium sp. | reverse complement strand
GAACGGCACGCCATCGGCCGACGGCGCGGCGAACGACCAGGGGTCGGTGCCCAGGCGCGCCTGCTTGCCGAAGGTCGGCGCCACCTGGATGCCGGATGCCGAGGTGCCGGCCATGCCGATCAGCCCCGCCTTCGCGGCCATCAGCGTGTAATACCCGGTGGCACCGAAATGCGCCGAGTTGCGCACCGCGGCGATCGCCATGCCTGACGTCCTGGCCTTCTTGATCGCGACATTCATCGCGAAATGCGACGGCACATGCCCGAGCCCGCCGCCGGCATCGACCAGCGCCGACACCGGACTCTCCCGCACAATCTTCGGCTGTGCCTTCACATTCGCTCGGCCGGACTTGTGCAGCTGGTAATAGCCGGGGATCATCGACATGCCGTGGCTGTCCACACCGTGCAGGTCGGCCCAGCCCAGGATATCGGCGGTGATCCCGGCATTCTCCTCGGGCATTCCCCAGGATGCCAGGATGGCTTTCAGCTGGGCGTGGTGCTTGGCATAGGGTGCGGGCATGCGTTTTCCTCCAGTTCCCGTCCGGCCCCTGTCGACCGCGCGGCTGCCATGCACGCGCGGGCCGGCGCCGGTCCGACGATGGGCGTAAACTTGCGCGAAGGCGCGGTGGGGGCAAGGGGCGGGCCCATGCGGCGTGCGCCGACGGTGGGACATCAGGGGCAGCCTGCCGGCCCTTCAACATTCGCCCCGGCCGCGTCACACTCGGCCCGACAGAGAAGGAGGGGAGACGATGTCCGACGGACAGGCGCTGTTGCAGGCGCGCTACGGGCTGGCGATGCCGGATGTGGAAGTGCCCGATCCGATCGTGCCGCTGCTGGATCGGCGGGTGGTGCGGCGCTACACCGAGCGGGATGTTCCCGACCCGCTGCTGGACGGGCTGCTGGCCGCCGCGCAGTCGGCGCCGGCCAAGTCCGATCTGCAGCAGTATTCCGTCGTGGTGATGCGCGACAAGCCGCGGATCAAGCAGATCGCCGACTGGATCGGCACCATGGACTGGATCGCCACCGCGCCGGTGTTCCTGGTCTGGTGCGGCGACATGCGGCGCGGGCAGCGCCTGTGCGACATGCACAACATGCCCCATGCCAACAACAACATGGACACCTTCCTGAACACCGCCGTCGACTGCAGCCTGGCGATGGCGCAGTTCATGGCGGCGGCCGAGGCGGTCGGTCTCGGCACCTGCCCGATCTCGTATGTCCGCTCGCATATCGAGCGTGTCTCGCCGCTGCTGGGCCTGCCCGACGGGGTGTATCCGCTGGCCGGGCTGACGGTGGGCTGGCCGGTGTTCCGCCGCCCCACCTCGATGCGCCTGCCGCCATCGGTCGTGGTGCACCGCGAACGCTACGACGACAGCGCCATGCCGCAAGAGGTCGCGGCCTATGACGAGCGCCGGCGGGCGCGCGAACCGAAGGCGGCCAGCGGCCTGAAGAATATCGACGTCTACCCGCCCCGTGACGGCGTGGGCTGGAGCGAGGATGTCGCCCGCCAGCTTTCGGTGCCGGAACGGTTCGGCTTCCGCGCCTATCTCAAGACCAAGGGGTTCGACCTTGCCTGAAGACCATATCCGCCACGCGCCGCTGATCGATCAGCACGAGCCGCCGCGGCCGAAGACGGTGCGGGCGCGCCATGCGGCGAGCCTGATCGTGTATCGCATCGCCCGCGACGGGCCCGAGATGCTGATGGGCATGCGCGGCAAGCGGCACGTGTTCATGCCGAACCGCCTGGTCTTCCCGGGCGGGCGCGTCGATGCCGCCGACCTGTCGACCAGGGCAGCCACCCCCCTGTCGGCGCACACCGAGCGCGCGCTGCGCAAAAGCGCCAACCAGCATCTGAGCCACGGCCTGGGCATCGCCGCCGCCCGCGAATTGCTGGAGGAGACCGGCCTTTCCCTGGGCGCGCCCGCGCGCCTGGACGGGCTGTGGTACCTGGCCCGCGCCATCACCCCGCCCGGCCAGCCGATCCGCTACAACGCGCGATTCCTGGTGGTGCACGCCGACCATGTCTCGGGCGAACTGGGCGGTGACGGAGAGCTGGACGGGCTGCGATATTTCGGCATGGCCGAGGCGATGGCCCTCGATCTCGCGCTGCCGACGAGGCGGGTGCTGGAACGGTTCCGGATCTGGCTGGATCAGTCCGAGGAGGAACGCATCCAGGCCACGCACTGGCCGGTCCTGAAGAAGGATCGCGGCTGGCTGATGGAATAGAGCATGATCCCGCTGAGCGGAATCGTGGCAGCGGGTGAATCATGCGATCAAACAATGAGCTAGCGCGCGCTGACCGTTTACGGTCAGCCGGAAAGCGCGCTAGGGGCACCGCCTCGCGGGCGCGGGGCGGTGCCCGTTTCCACCACTGGCCAAGGCAAGGTGCCATGACACAAGTCATGACACGCGCCCTGATACCGGCTACCGGATCGGCGAGAACGCCGCCGCCATCACGAAGCTGTTCTCCTGCTTCACCATCACGCCCGGCGGATTGCGCGCCGGCCAGGCACCGCCCGCGGCCGCCGCGGCGCGCGCGCTGAACCGCTCGTTCGCGTCCTTGTACGCCCAGATATGGACCCATTTGTTCAGCGCACCGAACTCGGAATACATCGCGCAGACCAGCGGCGAGAATTTCTGCCGGCCCTCGATCTTCTCCGACCAGCGCTCGATCAGCCCGGGGATCGAGCCCGGGGTCACCGTGTACTGCCGGATCTCGAACAGCGGCCCGATCGTGCGCGGTTCCAGCTTGGGCGAGAACGGGGCGGGGACGAACACCTCGCTCTGCTGCGCGACGCAGAACTCGCGGATCGGCGGCGGCCAGGACGGGTCCTTCGACGCGGCGGCGCGCACCTCGGCGCGGTGCTCGAAACTGTCATAGGCCCAGACATGGATGATCTGGTTCAGCGGCCCGACCTCGGCGTGCCAGAACGCCGCCAGCTTGGAGTATTTCTCGCGCGCGGGCAGGGCTTCGCCGAACCGCTTCTCGACCTCGGCCAGCGTGGTCGGCTGCAGCGTATAGGTTCGCATCTCGATGATCACGGGTGATCCCCCCTTGGTATGGACGCCGCAGGCTAGGCGATTTTCCGCGACAGCGGAATGTCCGCCCCGGCCGCCCTTTCCCCGGCGCCGCCATCGGGGCATAACCGCCGCCGCATGACACCGTTCCTCGCCTCTGCCCTGATGCCGCTGGTCCGCCGGATGGACGCCGAACGCGCCCACGACCTCGGGCTGCAGGCATTGCGCCTTGGCCTCGCCGGCTGCGCCCCCCGCGCCGACGACCCTTCGCTCGCCATCACCGTGCTTGGCCGGCAGTTCCGCAATCCGATCGGCCTGGCCGCCGGGTTCGACAAGACCGCCGTCGCGGTGGCGGGCCTGATGCGCCTGGGCTTCG
>CAYZKM010000582.1:0-3409 GCA_964478525.1 uncultured Bifidobacterium sp. | reverse complement strand
AAGGAGTAGCGCCGTGCCGGCCCGCACCGGCGCCGCCTTCCTGGCCGGGCTGCGCGACGGACGGACCCTGTGGCTGGGCGGGGAACGCATCGACGATGCCGCCACCCATCCCGCCCTGGCCGGCGGGGCGCGCGCCATCGCCGATGTCTTCGACCGCCACCACGCCTTCCCCGACGATTGCCTGATGCCCGACCCGGAGACCGGGGAACCGATCGCCGTCAGCCATATGATCCCCCGCTCCCACGATGATCTGGATCGGCGGCACCGCGCGCTGGAACGGGTGGCCGAGTTCTCGGTCGGGCTGATGGGGCGCACGCCGGATTATATGAACGTCACCTTCGCCGGGTTCGCCGGCGACGCCGCCGCCTGGGCCGCGCATGGGAACGACCGGGGCGCCGAGGCGCTGGTCCGCTACCAGCGGCACATGGCCCGCGCCGACCTCTCGCTGACGCATGCCATCGTCCACCAGACCGTGGATCGCGCCCGCGGCCCGGTGCCGGTCGGGTTCGATCCGGTGCAGTTGCACAAGGTGGCCGACACCCGGCACGGGATCATCGTGCGCGGGTCCCGCGTGCTGGCGACCCTGGCCCCGTTCTCGGACGACATGGCGGTCTATCCCGCCGCCCCGCTGCCCGATGCCAACCCGGCGCATGCGCTGTGCTTCTCGATCCCGATGAACACACCGGGCCTGACCTTGCTGTGCCGCGACAGCGTGTCCCTGCCCGCCGGCCGCTTCGACCATCCGCTGTCGTCCCGCTTCGACGAGCAGGACGCCTTCGTGATCTTCGATGATGTCGAGATACCCCGCGAGCGTCTGTTCATCGACGGCAACTTCGACGTCTACAACAGCGTGGTCCGCACCACCTGGTGGCCCAACATCATGCAGCAGACCATGATCCGGGCGCAGGTGAAGCTGGAATTCGCCTGGGGCCTGGCGACGCTGATGACCGAGGCGATCGGCAGCGCCACCCCGCCGGTGCACCAGATGCTGGGCGAGATCTGGAGCTTCGCCGCCCTGGCCCGTGCCGCGATCCGGGCCGCCGAGACCGATGCGCGCGATCCCGGCAACGGCATGTGGTACTGCGATGTCGAGCCGCTGATGGCGCTGCGCACCTCGCTGCCCCGCTGGTTTCCGCGGGTGAACGAGATCATCCGCGAACTGGGCGCGCACAACCTGCTGACCACGCCGTCGGCCGAGCAGTTCGCCAACCCCGGCCTGCGCCCGCTGCTGGACCGCTATTTGGCCGGCGCCGGCGGGGTGGATGCCGAACGGCGGGCGCGGATATTCAGGCTGGCGTGGGATTTCAGCGGGACGGCCCTGGCGAGCCGGAATGAACAATATGAACGCTTCTATCTGGGATCGGCCGGGCGTAATCTGATGCAGGCTCATCAGCGCATGGACCGGTCCCGGGCCATGGCATTGGTGAACCGCTTTTTGAGCGAACCATTCCACGCGGAATAATGCCGCGTCGTTAACCGAATACCAGCTTCTTTCAGCGATACCGGACCCGGTCGGCCCGATACCGGATGGGATATTTGATGTTGACTGCCATTGCCCGGACCTGGTCGCAGGTCCGCCCCGTCCAGCCACGGACGGTGCTTGTCCTTCTGCTGGCGGCCTGCGCGCTGAAAGGCGCGCTGTTCGTGCGCGGCCTGCCGGTGCCGACCGACCTGGATACGGTGCGCGACATCGGCTTCATCCAGGGCGCGGTCGACGGCACCTGGTTCGGCGATCCGGCGGTGGACGGCGCCTGGCGCTGGTATCCGCCGCTGATCCACTGGCTGGCGGGTGCCGCCGCCTGGGCAACCGGCGCGGATGTGCTGGCGGTGTGGCCACGGGTCGGCGCGGTGCTGAACCTGGCAACGCCGGCGGCCTTCTTCTGGATGAACCGTGCCCTGTTCGGCGCCTGGCCGGCGGCCGTGGCGACGGCGGTGATGGTGCTGTTCAACGGCGGCGTGATGGCCGGCGACGAGGCCGCCGGCTACACCCCCTGGACGCTGACCCCGGCGCTGACCTGGCCGCTGTTCTTCCTGGGCGTCGGCGCCATCCACCGCTACGCCCCCGCGCTCCGGTTTCCCGCCGCCCTCGGTCTCGGCTGCCTTCTGGGCATCATCTTCCTGGCCCATACCGTGCCGGCGGTGCTGCTGTCGGGCATCGTCACCGCCGTCGTGCTGGCCACCAGCGGCCTGACCGTGCGCGGGCTGGCCTGGCTGGCGCTGGCCGGCGGCGTGGAGTTGCTGTTCGCCGTGCCCTTCCTGGGGCCGCTGGCACTGGAATACCGGCTGCACATCGCCAACCCGGTGCCGGGCGCCTGGGTCCACGCCGTGCTGTCCCCGACCGAGGGCCTGTGGCGCCTGCTGGTCCTGAACCTGCCCGGGGTCCTGGCCGGGCTGTCGGTCTGGGTGATGCGGCACCATGTCCGGCTGGCACCCGGCGTGCGCGGCCTGCCGCCCGCCACGGCGGCCGTGTTCGCCGCCTGGATCGGGCTGTGCCTGGTCTTCCTGGCCCGCCACTTCGCCTGCCACGGCCTGCCCCAGCCCGGCGGCGCCTGCACCGCCTTCGTCATCGCCGCGCATCATTTCCACGTCTATCTGCAGGCGGCCTGGGCCAGCCTGGTCGGGCTGTCGCTGTGGATCGCGATGGACCCCGGGCAAGGCCGCGACCAGGCTCGGCACGGCGCCTTCCTGGCCGGCGGGGTCGTGCTGGTGGTGCTGGGCACCGCCTGCTTCCTGACCAATCCGCATGACCGGAACGCGCGCGCCACGGCACTGGCCGATCCCGACGCCGTGCTCGACCGGGCGGCCCATGCCTGGATCATCGGCCACGCCACCCGGCATGACCGGTTCGTGACACTGCTGCCCGATGCGCTCGATCAGATGGGGCCGGCCGCGGCCACGGTCATCGCCGCCGGCCGCCCGCTGGTGGCCCCGCCGCGGATCCACACCAACCCCTATCTGGACTGGGAGCCGCTGGACGCCGCCCGCCTGGCCTGGCTGTCGGCGGCGACCGGCCAGGGGAAGCTGCCGTGCCAGCCTTGGGGCGTCGCGACCTATGCCATGCTGCCCGCTTCCATGGCCGTTGCGCCGGCGCGCATGACCGAGGTGTTCCGTTCGCCCCGCCACGCGATCCATCGCTTCGCCGCGCCGGTCTGCCCGCCGCCCGCTGCCGACCCGCCGCCTGGCGGATCAGGCGAAGGCGGCAAACACCTCCTCGACCGCCTTCATCTGGTTTCCCGCGGCGGATGACGGCACGATGATCAGGTCCTTCACCCCGGCGGCCTTCCAGGCCTCCACCCCCTCGCGCACCTTCGACGCCGGCCCGAACAGCGTGTTGTCGGCAAGCCATTTGTCGCTGAAATGGTTGGGCACGTCGGCGTTGCGGCCCTCGGCGATGGCCTTCTCGATCCCG
>CAYZKM010000581.1:1675-3438 GCA_964478525.1 uncultured Bifidobacterium sp. | reverse complement strand
CGCGATCCACAAATACATGAACCAGAAGAAGGTGCCGCAGCTTTTCGTCGCGACCGGTGCGTCGAAATGGGACAACCCCAGGCAGTTTCCGTGGACCATGGGATGGTCGCCATCGTACCATGTCGAGGGCGCGATCTATGGCAAGCACATCCTGGATACCGTACCCGATCCGAAGATCGCGATCCTGCGGCAGAACGACGATGCCGGGAACGACTATCTGGACGGGATCAAGGAAGGCCTGGGCGCGGATGGCTGGAAGAAGGTGGTTGCGGATGTCACCTATGAAGTCAGCGATCCCACCGTCGATTCGCAGATCCTGCAGCTGAAGAACTCGGGTGCGACCGTCTTCCTGAATGTCACCACGCCGAAATTCGCCGCCCAGGCGATCAAGAAGGCGGCCGAGGTCGGCTGGAAGCCGCAGCAATACCTCATGAGCATCGCGGCGTCCGTCGGCGCGGTGATCCGTCCCGCGGGGATCGAGAACGCCCAGGGCATCCTGACCGCGCAATATGCCAAGGACGTCACCGACCAGCATTGGTGGACCTCGCCCGACTATGTCGAGTGGAAGGCGTTCATGGACAAGTGGAACCCGACCGCCAATCCGGCCGAAGGATCCAACGTGACCGGCTACTCCAGCGCCTGCACCCTGGTGCAGGTCCTGAAGCAGTGCGGCGACGATCTGTCGCGGGAAAACGTGATGAAACAGGCGGCCAGCCTGAACAGGTTCGTCTCGCCGCTGCTGCTGCCGGGCATCACGCTGAGCACCAGCGCCACCAATTTCGCGCCGATCCGCGCCGTGCAGCTCGCCCGATTCGAGAAGGACCATTGGGTCCTGTTCGGCAACCTGCTGTCGCGCGAATAGGCGCGACCCCAAGGGCGAACGGGGCGGCGCAATACCGCCGCTCCGTCTTGCATCAATACATGTGCTGCCCGCCATTGATCGACAGCGTCGATCCGGTGATGAAGTCGGCATCGTCCGCGGTCAGGAAGGCAACGCCGCGGGCGATATCCTCGGCATGGCCCAGCCGTCCGACCGGGATCTTGGCAACGATCTTGCGCAGCACCTCGCCCGGCACCGCGCGCACCATGTCGGTATCGACATAGCCCGGGGCGATCGCATTGACGGTGATGCCGTATCGCGCGCCTTCCTGCGCCAGCGCCTTGGTGAAGCCGTGGATGCCCGACTTGGCGGCGGCGTAGTTCACCTGGCCATACTGGCCGGACTGGCCGTTGATGCTGCCGACATTGACCACGCGGCCGAACTTGCGCTCGCGCATGCCCTCGAATGTCAGCTTGCACAGGTTGAAGCAGGACCCGAGATTGGTGTCGATCACCGCGTCCCACATGTCGCGGTTCATCCGCATCAGCGTCGCGTCGCGGGTGATGCCCGCGTTGTTGACCAGGATCTCGATCGGGCCGACCTCGGCCGTGATCCGGGCCACCGCCTCGGTGCACGCATCCAGCTTGCTGACGTCGAACTTCGCGACGTCGATCCCGTTCTGCTGCTTGAAGGCGGCGGCGGCTTCGTCATTGCCGGCATAATTGGCGATGACGGTGCGCCCCTGCGCTTTCAGCGCCAGGCTGATGGCGGCACCAATGCCCCTGGTGCCGCCGGTAACCAATGCCACGCGTGCCATTCTGGCCTCCCTTCGCTGCGGTCGTTGCGTTCAACACTTAGCACGCCACGACCGCCAGCAAAGGTCCGTGTGCGAGGTCCGCCTACCGTTCCAGCGCCATCGCCACACCCATGCCGCCGCCGATGC
>CAYZKM010000581.1:0-1665 GCA_964478525.1 uncultured Bifidobacterium sp. | reverse complement strand
GGCGTCGCGCTTCCCCATCTCGTGCAGCAGGGTCACCAGGACCCGCGCGCCCGAGGCGCCGATCGGGTGGCCGATGGCGATGGCACCGCCATTGACGTTCACTTTCGCGGTATCCCAGCCCAGGTCCTTGTTCACGGCCAGGGCCTGCGCGGCGAAGGCCTCGTTCGCCTCGATCAGGTCCAGATCGTTCACCGACCAGCCCGCCCGCGCCAGCACCTTGCGGGTGGACGGGATCGGCCCGGTGCCCATCACCGCCGGATCGACGCCGGCGGTGGCGAAGGCGGCGATGCGTGCCAGCGGGGTCAGGCCCCGGCGCGCGGCTTCCTTCCCGCTCATCAGCACCAGCGCCGCGGCACCGTCATTGATGCCCGATGCATTGCCGGCGGTGACCGAGCCGTCCTTGGTGAAGGCGGGGCGCAGCTTCGTCATCGTCTCGATGCTGGCGTCATGGCGGATGTATTCATCGTCGGCGACCACGACATCACCCTTGCGGCCTTTGACGGTGACCGGGGCGATCTCGTCCTTGAAGCGGCCCGACTTCTGCGCGGCGGACGCCTTCAGCTGCGATGCCAGGGCGAAGCGGTCCTGCTCGTCCCGCGAGATCTGGAACTTGGTCGCAACGTTCTCGGCCGTGTTGCCCATGTGATAGCCGTGGAACGCGTCCCACAGCCCATCCTTCAGCATGGTGTCGACGAACTCCAGCGCGCCCATCTTCTGGCCGTTGCGCAGATGCGCGGCGTGGCGCGACAGCGACATGCTCTCCATCCCGCCGGCCGCGACGATGTTGCTCTCGCCGGTGCGGATCTGCTGGGCGGCCAGGGCGACGGCGCGCAGGCCCGACCCGCAGACCTGGTTGATGCCGAACGCGGTCTTGGAATCCGGGATGCCGGCCTGGCGCGCGGCCTGGCGGGCGGGGTTCTGACCCTCGCCGGCGGTCAGCACCTGGCCCAGGATCACCTCGTCGACATCGGCGGCGTCCAGCCGAGCGCGGGTGAACGCGGCCTGGAGGGCAACGGCGCCGAGGGCAGAGGCGGTCAGCGTGCCGAGTGACCCGCCGAAGCTGCCAACCGGCGTGCGGGCGGCGGAGACGATGACGATGTCGTCCATATGTGGCTCTCCCATGCACGGGGTGATCCCGTTGAGACCTCTCATATAGCGTGTTTCCGCACGTGCGAAAGCACGGGGTGGTCAGCGGGCGCGGGCCGGCCGCCGCGGTGCGCGCCGCGGCCGCGCGGGCGGGGCGTCCAGGGCGCGGACCCAGGCGGCGAGGGGCGTCCACAGGGCGCGCGGCGCAGCCGGGCCGGCGACCATGCCGACATGGCCCGCCGCCGGTTCGTGCAGCACCGCGCCGGGAATCGCCGCGGCCAGGGGGCGAGCGGATTCCGGCGGCACGATCCGGTCCCGCGCCGGCACCGCGACGAAGGCGGGGCATCGCACCGCGCCCGGGTCGACCGCCATGCCGGCGATCCGCCAGTTGCCCATGGCCGGCTGGTTCGCGCCATACCAGCCGGACAGGCATTCGCGCGCGACCGGGGCGGCCAGGGGAATGCCGTCGTTCAGCCAGTCCTCCAGCGCCACGAACAGGCCAGCCCGGGCGCTGCCGGGGGCCAGGCGGGCGAAGGCGCGGTATTTGTCGGCCACGCCCCACGGGTCCAGCAGAGCGAA
>CAYZKM010000580.1:0-3447 GCA_964478525.1 uncultured Bifidobacterium sp. | reverse complement strand
GAGGTTGTTGAGGCGGGTCGCGACGTCGGGGTGATCCGGCCCCAGGCTCGCCTCGCCGATCGCCAGCGCGTGGCGAAGCAGGGGTTCGGCCTCCGCCAGACGGTTCGTCGCTTGCAGCAATTCCGCGAGGTTGTTGAGGCGGGTCGCGACGTAGGGGTGATCCGGCCCCAGGCTTGCCTCGTCGATCGCCAGCGCAGCGCGCATCGGCGGTTCCGCGCGGGCATATTGCGCCCGCGCGTGGAACAGCACGCCGAGGTCGTTCAGCAACCGCCCGGTGGGCGCGTCGATGCCGCTCTTTGCCGCCTGGTCCGCCACCGCCTCGGCGTGTTCGGCCAGCGGCAGCAGGCGCGGCCAGCTCCGCGCGTCCTGTGCCTCGCCCTCGAACGCCGCGTCCACCCAGCCCAGCGCCTGTTCCAGCCGCGTCCGCGCCGTGGCCGCGTCCAGGCGGTGGCGCGCCACCTCCCGCACCAGCCGGTGTGTGGTGAAGCTGCCCGCCGCCCCGTCGCGCGTCAGCAGGGAGTAGTCGGCCAAGTCCGCCTCGGCCTCCCGCATGTCCTCGCCGTCCGCGCCCGGAACCGGCACCGTCAGCAGGGCGCGCGGCACCGGTTCGTCCGCCAGGAACGCCAGGCGCTCCAGCAGCGCCTGCGCCGCCGGCCCAACCTGTGCCAACGACAGGTTCAGCGTCGCGAGCGTGGATCGGTGATAGTCTGTAACCGACGGTCCCTGGAAATCCAGGATACTCAGAAAAGCATCCGCCAATTCCTGGCGATACGCGGCAACGGTGACCGCGCGTCGCCGGATGTAGGCGGCGGCATGGGTCAGCGCCAACGCAAGGCCGTCCAGGTCGCGCGCCAGGGCCTCGGCCTGCTCCTGATCCTGCGCCGTCTCGGACCGCCGCCCCGCGGTTCCGTCCAGTACCAGCCGCGCGGCGTCGGGAATTGGCAGCACATCCAACGGGTGGGCGCCGAATGCGGGGGGCAGGTCGCCCAGGCGGCTGGTGATCAGCACGTGGCCGGCATGCAACTGGCCCAGAACCCGGGCGATGGCCTGCACCGAGTCGTTGGTGTCCACCTGGTCCAGGATCAGCAACCAGCCGGGATGGTCGTGCAGCCAGCGAGAGACAGCCGCCCAGCGTTCCTCGGGCGGGCGGTCGCCCAGCCCGGTCAGGCCCAGCGGTTCGGCCAGGTTGCCCAGGCTGTCGACCAGCGCCTCCCCCGACGGCACCGTCACGAACAGGCGCGCGGTGTAGCGGCGCTGATGGACGTGGGCATACTGGATGGCAACGCGGGTCTTGCCGATCCCGCTCATGCCCTGGATCGCGGCGGTGATGGTGGCGGTGTTGGTGCGGCACAGCGCCTCTCGCAGTTCGCGCAGGTAGGTTGCGCGTCCGACGAAATTCGGGCCTGGCGTGGGCACGGTGGCGGGATGCGGCGTGCCGGTGTCGGACAGGCAAAGCTGCTCCAGCACATGGTCGCGCAGCGCGGGTAGCGTGTCGAAGACGGGCCAATACACCCCGGTCTGTTGCAGCCAGGCCCGGAACCGGGCCTGCAGGTCCGGGTCGGTGTCCGGTTCGGGCGGCGGCAGGGGCGGCTGGAAGCCGTCGCCGGGCAAGCAGACCAGCGTCTTCCGCCCGAGTTCCCGCGCCAGCAGGCACTCCCATTGCGTATAGGACGCGCGGCTTTCCCCCGCCGGCAGCAGGCCGGCGAACGGCGCCGCCTCGGCCTTCTTCGGGAACCCGCCGCCAGTGCACTGGCCGATCAGGCAGACCACCGCCTGGCTTCGCCCGATGTCGTTGTTCAGGTCGTTCAGCAGGGACTGCCCGCCATAGCGCAGCATCCCGTGGCGGATGATCCCGAACCCCTGGCTTGCGACCTGGTCGCCCAGGTCCTCTCGCAGGGCGCGCAATTCGCTGGAAACGGCCGAGATGAAGACGGTGCGGATGGACATTGGCGGCGGCGCCCTGCGTCGGATCGTTACTGTTGCATGGCGCGGCGGCGGTGGGGAAGCGCGGACGGCGCGCGCGCATCGGGCCAGCCGGCTTAACACCGCCGCCGCAGCCGGCTAGAACCAAGCCTCACAGTCGGGAACAGGAACCCAGGGAATGACCGATCACGTCGTGGGCACGGGCGATCTCGCCGAAAGCGGCAAGGATGTCGTGGTGCATTACACCGGCTGGCTGTTCGACGCCGCGGCGCCGGACAACAAGGGCCGCAAGTTCGACAGCTCCCGCGATCGGAACGATCCGTTCGTCTTCTCGCTGGGTGCCGGCCAGGTGATCCAGGGCTGGGACAAGGGCGTCGCCGGCATGCGCGTCGGCGGCCAGCGCACCCTGGTGATCCCCCCCGAGCTCGGCTATGGCGCCCGCGGCGCCGGCGGCGTGATTCCGCCGAACGCGACGCTGGTGTTCGACGTCGAGCTGCTGGCCGTCCGCTGACGATCCGGCCCGGTCGGGCCTCAGGCAAGGCGGAGGCCGGAACCGGCTCCGCGTGAACAAGGGAGACCGCCCATGCGTAGCGCCGTCATCGTTTCCACCGCGCGCACCCCGATCGGCCGAGCCTATCGGGGGGCGTTCAATGATACGCAAAGCCAGGCGCTGGCGGGCCATGCCATCGCGCAGGCCGTGCAGCGCGCCGGCATCGACCCGGCCGAGGTCGAGGATGTGATCATGGGCGCCGCGCTGCAGCAGGGCGCGCAGGGCTCGAACATCGCGCGCCAGGCGGCGCTGCGGGCGGGGCTGCCGGCCTCGGTGGCCGGGATGTCGGTGGACCGGCAGTGCGCGTCGGGGATGATGGCGATCGCCACCGCGGCCAAGCAGATCATCTACGACGACATGCAGATCGCGGTCGGCGGCGGGGTCGAGTCGATCTCGCTGGTGCAGACCAACGACATGAACCTGGTGCGCGCGCAGGACCCGCACCTGGCGCGCGTGGTGCCGGGTTTGTACATGAGCATGCTGGAAACGGCGGAGCTGGTGTCGGCGCGATACAACGTGTCGCGTGAGGCGCAGGACGAATACGCGCTGCGGTCGCAGCAGCGCACGGCGGCCGCTCAGCAGGCGGGGGCGTTCGACGCCGAGATCGTGGCGATGCCGTCCGAGATGCTGGTGACCGACCGGGCCACCGGCGCGGTGTCGCGCAAGGCCGTGGCACTGGCGAAGGACGAGGGCAACCGGCCCGAGACCAACCTGGAGGGCCTGTCCAGCCTGAAGCCGGTCTTCGCCGACGGGGTGGTGGTGAAGCGGGGCGCCTACATCACCGCCGGCAATGCGTCCCAACTGTCGGACGGCGCCTCGGCCAGCGTGCTGATGGAGGCGAAGGAGGCCGAGAAGCGCGGCCTGCAGCCGCTGGGCATCTATCGCGGCATGGCAGTGGCCGGGTGCGACCCCGACGAGATGGGCATCGGCCCGGTCTTCGCCGTGCCCAAGCTGCTGGCGAAGCACGGGCTGAC
>CAYZKM010000579.1:0-3452 GCA_964478525.1 uncultured Bifidobacterium sp. | reverse complement strand
TCCTGGACATGGCGGCCGCCCCCGCCCTGCCCGGCGCGCACAACGCGCAGAACGCGGCGGCGGCGGCGGCGATGGCCGGGTTCCTCGGCCTGGGCCGGGACCGGATCGTCGCGGGGTTGCAGACCTATCCGGGCCTGCCGCACCGCCAGCAGCTGATCGTCACGATCGACGGCATCGCCTTCATCAACGACAGCAAGGCGACCAACGCCGATGCCTCGGCCCGTGCTCTGGGCTGCTATGACCGCATCGTCTGGATCGCCGGCGGCGAAGCCAAGGAAGGCGGGATCGAGCCGCTGGCCGACTACTTCCCCCGCATCGTGCAGACCCTGCTGATCGGGCGCGACGCCCCGGTCCTGGCGGCGACGCTGGCGGCCCACAATGCCGCGTTCGAGACGGTGGAAACGCTGGAACGCGCGGTCCCGGCCGCACTGGCCGCGGCCCGGGCCAAGGGTGCGACGGTAGTCCTGCTGTCGCCCGCCTGCGCCAGCTGGGATCAGTTCACCGGGTTCGATCAGCGCGGCGACCATTTCGCGGCCATGGCCCGCGCGCTGAAGGGAGCAGCCTGATGCCCACGCTGTCGCGCGCCGACAACTCGACCCTGGGCCGCTGGTGGTGGACCGTCGATCGCTGGACGCTGGGCGCCATCGGCGTGCTGATCGGCTTCGGCTATATCATGATGCTGGCGGCGACCCCCGCGGTGGCCGAGCGCATCGGCTCCACCCGGGACATGTTCATCCTGAAGCAGGTGGTGTTCCTGGCGGCGGCCGGTTTCCTGGTGGTGACCGTGTCGCTGCTGTCACCGCGCAACATCAGGCGCCTGGCCATCCTGGGCTGCATCATCGCGCTGCTCATGACCCTCGCCACCATGGTCATGGGCGTCGAGATCAAGGGCGCCCGGCGCTGGATTTCCCTGCCCGGCATGACGATCCAGCCGTCGGAGTTCCTGAAGCCCTGCTTCGCCGTCGCCGCCGCCTGGCTGATCTCGGAAGGCAAGCGGACCCCGGGGTTCTATGGCATGCCCGCCGCCTTCGCCGTGTTCGGCCTGATCGTTCTGCTGCTGAAGGCGCAGCCCGACATCGGCATGCTGGGCGTGATCGTGATCGTGTTCCTGGCGCAGCTTTACATCAGCGGCATGCACATGGTGTTCGTCACCATCGGCATCGGCCTGCTGGGCACCGCCGCGGTGGCCGTCTACACGCTGTTCCCGCATGTGCGCAGCCGCGTCGAGCGTTTCTGGGAAGGCACCGGCGACAACTACCAGGTGACCACCGCGCTGGAGGCGTTCGGCAATGGCGGCCTGCTGGGTCGCGGCCCCGGCGAGGGCCGGGTCAAGGACGTACTGCCCGATGCCCATGCCGACTTCGTCTTCGCCGTCGCCGGCGAGGAATTCGGCATGCTGATCTGCCTGTTCATCCTGATGATCTTCGCCTTCATCGTGCTGCGCGGCCTGTTGCGCCTGCTGCGCGAGCAGGACCTGTTCGTGGTGCTGTCCTGCACCGGGCTGGTCACCGGCTTCGGCCTGCAGGCCTTCATCAACATGGCATCCACGCTGAAGCTGATCCCGACCAAGGGCATGACGCTGCCGTTCATCTCCTATGGCGGTTCGTCGGCCATGGCCGTCGCGCTGGGCATGGGCATGCTGCTGGCCCTGACCCGCCGCCGCCATCGGGAGGACGAGGGATGAGCGCCACCCGGACCCGGACCCGCCCGTCCTCCTCGTCATGGCCGGGCCTGACCCCGCCACTCGCGCAGCTCGACACCCCCACCCTGACGCCGACCGGCGCCGGGGCCCTGCCGGTCAACGCGTCGAACATGGCGGCCTTTGCCCATGGCCGGACCAGGGCGGTGGCCATCGCCGGCCCGGTGGTGATCGCGGCCGGCGGCACCGGCGGGCATTTCTTCCCGGCCGAGGCCCTGGCCGCGGAGTTGATCCGGCGCGGCCGGTCGATCGTGCTGATGACCGACGCGCGGTCGGGCGGGCTGCGCAGCGCGGTGTTCGCCGACCATCCGCAGCACGTGCTGAAAGGCGCGGGCATCGCCGGGCGCGGCGCGGTGCGCGCGGTGAAGGCCATCGTCGCCCTGGCCGCGGGCGTCGCGCAGGCGCGCGGGCTGCTGTCTCGCCTGCACCCGTCGGCTATCGTCGGCTTCGGCGGCTATCCCACCGTGGCCCCCGCCCTCGCCGCCCGCCTGCCCGGCCGCCGCCCGCCGCTGATCCTGCACGAGCAGAACGGCGTTCTGGGGCGGGCCAACCGCTTCCTGTGCGGCGGGGCTGATACGCTGGCGCTGAGCCTGGCCGGGACCGAGCGTGTGCCGGCCAAGGTACACAGCGTCGTCACCGGCAATCCGGTGCGCTCAGCGATCATGGCGCTGGCGCATGCCGGCTACACCCCGCCCGGCAACGGCCCGATCCGCCTGCTGGTCCTGGGCGGATCGCTGGGCGCGCGGGTGTTCAGCGACATCGTGCCGTCGGCGTTGCGCGCCCTGCCGGATACCCTGCGCGCCAGGCTGACCGTGGTGCAGCAATGCCGCGAGGAGGACCTGGACCGCGTCACCGCCGCGTATCGCCAGGCCGGGGTTCAGGCCGAGCTGGCGACGTTCTTCACCGACGTGGCGGACCGGCTGCGGGCCGCGCACCTGGTGATCGCGCGCGCCGGCGCCTCGACCGTCGCGGAACTCGCGGTGGCCGGACGGCCGTCGATCCTGGTGCCGCTGCCCGGCGCGATCGACGACCACCAGACCGCCAATGCCCGCGCCCTGGCCACCGCCGGCGGCGCCTGGGTCATCCCGCAACCCGGCTTCACCGCCACCGAACTGGCCGGCCGGCTTGCCGCCCTGCTGGCCGATCCCGATGCGCTGGCGCTGGCCGCCGATGCCGCGTCGGGCCTGGGGCGCGCCGATGCGGCGGCTCGGCTCGCCGACCTTGTCGAAGCCCGCATGTACCAGGAGGCCCGGTCATGAGGGCACTGCCACTTTCCATCGGAACCATCCACTTCGTCGGCATCGGCGGCATCGGCATGTCCGGCATCGCCGAGGTGCTGCACAACCTGGGCTACTCGGTGCAGGGGTCCGACATCGCCGAATCCGCCAATGTGCAGCGCCTGCGCGCGGCCGGCATTCCCGTGGCGATCGGCCATGACGCCGCGAACCTGGGCAGCGCGCAGGTCGTGGTCGTCTCGACCGCGGTCAAGCGCGACAACCCCGAGGTTTCCGCCGCCCGCGCCAGGCTGATCCCGGTGGTGCGCCGGGCCGAGATGCTGGCCGAGCTGATGCGGCTGAAATGGTCGGTGGCGGTGGGCGGGACGCATGGCAAGACCACGACCACCAGCCTGATCGCCACGGTGCTGGAAGCCGCACACCTGGACCCGACCGTGATCAACGGCGGCATCATCAACGCCTATGGCACCAACACGCGCATGGGCGATGGCGAGTGGATGGTGGGGGAGGCGGACGAG
>CAYZKM010000578.1:0-3467 GCA_964478525.1 uncultured Bifidobacterium sp. | reverse complement strand
TGGATGTTCAGGCACCCCAGCCGCGGCGCGTCCAGCATCGCCTGCGGCAGGATCAGCCCATACGCCGCCACGACGGCCGCATCCAGGTCCAGCGCGGCGAACGCCGCCTGTGCCGCGGCATCGCCGCGCAGCCGCGACGGCGTGCGCACTGCGATCCCCATGGCGTCGGCGGCGACATGGACCGGGCAGCGCCGCACCGCCTGTCCGCGCCCGGCCGGACGGGGTTGCTGGCAATACACCGCCACGATGTCGTGGCCGGCCAGCCGCAGCGCGTGCAGCGCCGGAACCGCGAAATCCGGGCTGCCCATGAACGCCAGGCGCATCGGCGCGGTCAGCGGCGCGCGTCCGGCTTCTTGAGCTTCTGCTCCTTGGCCAGCCGGCGCATCAGCATGTTCCGCTTCAGCGCCGAGATGTGGTCCACGAACAGGATGCCGTCCAGATGGTCGATCTCGTGCTGCAGGCAGGCCGACATCAGCCCCTCGGCCTCGATTTCCAGACGAGCGCCGGTCTGGTCCAGGTAGCGGACCTTGACGCGGGCGGGGCGGGTGACGTCGGCGTATTGGTTGGGCAGCGACAGGCACCCCTCCTCGCGGGTGGCGAGGTCGGTGCTGAGCGCGACCACCTCGGGGTTGATCAGCGCGTAGGGCGCGCGCTGGTCCTTGGGTTGCAGGTCGATCACGATCACCCGCAGCCCGGACGCGACCTGCGGCGCGGCCAGCCCGATGCCGGGGGCCTTGTACATCGTTTCGAACATGCGGGGGATCAGGGCGCGGACGGCATCCTGGTCGGCCGACCCGACGGCGCGGGCATGCGCCTTCAGGATCGGGCTGGGGGCGATCACGATCGGCAGCGTTTCGATCACGTTGGCCGGCACGCTGGCCGGGGGGGCGATATCGGACATGGCCCGGATGTAGCGGTCCGGTGCCGCCGGATCAACGGATGCGCCATCTTTGTTTCGTCCCGCCGGCGCATGCCGGCCCTTGCAAGCCGGACCCGTGGTGCCAAGATGTTGTTTCGTCCGGGATGCCGCCACGGGTCCCGGAAACGCTTCGCTCTCAGGAGGGGGCCATGTCCGCCCGCATGTTCACATCGCCACTGTTTCTCGGCTTCGACCATCTCGAACAGATGCTCGAACGCGCCTCGAAGACATCGTCCGACGGCTATCCACCTTATAATATCGAGCAGATCAGCCCGACCGGGCTGCGCATCACCCTGGCCGTCGCCGGCTTCACAATGGACGACCTGCAGATCACGCAGGAGGACAACCAGCTGGTGATCCGCGGCCGGCAGACCGATGATACCCAGGGCCGGATCTTCCTGCATCGCGGCATCGCGGCACGCCAGTTCCAGCGCGCCTTCGTGCTGGCCGAGGGGATCGAGGTGAAGGGCGCCTGGCTCGACAGCGGGCTGCTGCACATCGACCTGGCCCGCCCGCAGCCCGAACCCCGCGTGCGGTCGATCCCGATCAGCCGCCCGGCCAACGGCCTCGCGCAGCGCACGCCGATGCAGACAGGGCCCAGGGTCGTCGACGGCGACGACGCGTGAAGACATTTTCCAACGCATGGCGGGCGCCGAGGGGTCCCGCCGATCCAGCCAACAGTCGCGGTGCCTGAGCAGGGCCGTCGACCAGGACGGGGAGTATGACCATGACCAATCATGAGAACAACATTTCCGAAGCACCCGCCATCGCGGTGAATGTCCGCAGCCTGACGGTCGAGCAGCTCGCCAAGCTGGGCGTGTCCCAGATCGCCTATGTCAAGCCGGTGGAGATGAACGGTGCGCACGGCTTCGCCATCCATGCCGCCGACGGCACGCCGATGGCCATGGCGCAGGATCGCGAGATCGCCATCGCCGCCATCCTGCAGCACGAGATGTACCCGGTTTCGGTACACTGACCATTTGCCGGATGGGTGACTGACGGCAGCGGCGCCCGCGACGGGCGCCGCGATCACTCGGCCGCGATCACTCGGCCGCGATCACTCGGCCGCGATCACTCGGCCGCGATCACTCGAAGGTCGGCGAGGCCCGCCAGGCATCCAGCCAGACATCGACCGCCGCCGCCGGCAGCGGACGGGCCACCAGATAGCCCTGTGCCCCGTCGACGCCGATGCTGTCCATGCGGTCCCAGGTCTCGACGGTTTCGACGCCTTCCGCGACCACCTGCATCCCCTTGGCATGGGCGCGCATGGTCGTGTCGCGCAGGAAATCCAGGATCGCCGGCTCATCGGCGGAGCGGACCACCAGGTCCTTGTCCAGCTTCAGGCTGGTGAACGGCAGTTCCAGCAGTTCCGACAGGGCAGGGACGGCGGGTCCGACATCATCGATGGCGACCCGGTAGCCGCGCGCGCGTATCCGTTCCAGCACAGTCCGCAGCGCGTCGAAATCCTTGACCGGGATGCTTTCGGTCAGTTCCACGACGATCATGCTGGCCGGTATGCCCGCCGCGGTGCGCTGCGTGTCCAGGCGCTTGATCGCCTCGGTCTTCAGCAGCACGTCCAGCGGGAAATTGACGGTGATCAGCAGCCCGTGCCGGGTCAGCCCGGCGCTGACGATGTCGGCGAAGGCCCGGGCGACCACGATCTCGGTCAGGCGCGCGGCCAGCCCGCCATCCTCGATCTGGGGAATGAAACGGTCGGGCAGGACGGTGCCCTGGACGGGATGGTCGAGACGCGCCAGCACTTCCAGCGCGACGGGCTGGCGATCGGTGATCCGCACGATCGGCTGGTAGCGCGCGCTGATCATACCGCGATCCAGAGCGTCGCGCAGTTCGGCCAGATTCAGCTCGACGCCAGGGGCGCCGCGTTGTCGTGGACCCACCATGAGTGCCTCTTGCACCGACCTGCTGTCGGCGATCCGGATCACGTTCAACGGACGCTGCCGTACATCGCTCCCTCCCAGCAAGAGCATTTCGGTCTCGGAACCGGCAGCCTCGGACGACAATTGGAACAGGGCATCGAACAGGCCGTCGTCACAACGGTCCTGCAGCAGCAGGTGCGAGTACGACGGCACGGTCCGGGCGAGGCGCACCAGGGCGGCGCGGGCGTCGCAGTCCTGGACGGTGCCCGCGCTGGCGGCGCCGTGTACGGCCTGCGACCAGCCGGGATCAGAGCAGACGAGCAGCAGCGAGGGGGCCACGACGGGCACACCCGGGGTCAGCGATGGATCGGCGCGGTCCGTGGCAGTCGTCGGCTCCATGCACCTCCTGGTCGCCGGGGGGAGCGGCGGTCAAGCGGAGAATCCCAAAATCCGTTCATTCTCGCGGACGCGGATCGTAGCAGACTCTCGCCATAACGGAATGCACTAATTTTGGGATTTCTCCTGCTTAACGATATTTCATGAACGCGATCACGCCGGCGCATGATCCCGCTGGGCGGAGCCGTGGCAGCGGGTGAATCATGCGATCAAACAATGAGCTAGCTGTCGCTTCCAAAGAGATTGTCCCTCCGGTTCCGAGGAGAGAGGATGTG
>CAYZKM010000577.1:0-3469 GCA_964478525.1 uncultured Bifidobacterium sp. | reverse complement strand
CCAACGACCCGATGGAAGCCCATTACATCGGCTTCAACATGTGGGTGAAGGCGGTCGAGGCGGCGGGCACCACCGCGCCTGATGCGGTGATCGACGCGCTGATCGGCGTCGCCGTGCCGAACCTGTCGGGCGGCTTCTCGGCCATGATGCCGAACCACCACATCACCAAGCCGGTGCTGATCGGCGAGATCCAGGGCGATGGCCAGTTCAACACGGTCTGGCAGACATCCGGCCTGGTGGTGGCGCAGGAATGGTCGCCGTACGTGGCCGACACCAAGGACCTGATCGGCGACTGGCGCAAGCCGCTCAGCTGCGGTGCGTTCAACGTGAAGACCGGCACCTGCACCGCCGGCAAGAAGGCCTGAACCCGGCCTGATCGCCGAGCGGGGGCGGCCGTTCCTCCCGGCCGCCCCTTTTCGCCTCTGTGGATGCCCGCAATGTCCCGTCTTTTCGCCTGTCTTCTGCTGGCGTTTCTGATCCTGCCGCTGGGCCATGCCCGCGCGCAGCCGGCCGAGGACCCGTTCGTTGCCCTGGCCGGCCCCGGCTTCGACACCATCCGCCGCGGGGTGGAGACGCTGGCCGCGTCCGGCAATCCGCGTGCCGCGACGGTGATCGTCGCGCTGCAGGCGGGCCAGCTTTTCATGCGTGCCGACAAGGCGCTGTTCATCAAGGGCGAGGACGGCGCCTATACGGATGCCGCCACGGGCGCGCCGGCCCCCGATGTGGCGGCCGCCGCGCTGCGTCCGGTGCGGCTGAACAACGCGGTGCGCGGCGCCATCGACGGCGCGCTGGGCAGCCTGCGCCTGTTCGCCCCCGATGCGTCCACCCGCTCGCAGGCGGCCGAGGCGGTGTTCAAGTCGCGCGACCCCGCCGCGCTGGCGGCATTGAACCAGGCGCTGGCGAAGGAAACCGATCCCGCGGTCAAGACGCGGATGGACCAGGCCAGGGCCGCCGCGGTGCTGTTCTCGACCGATGCCGCCGAACCCGACCGGCTGGCCGCCGTCGCGGTCCTGCGCGCGCGCGGTGATATCGACGCGCGCAGCACGCTCGCGACCCTGACCGGGCAGCCGCCGGCGGTGGCCGAGGCCGCCGCCACCGCGATCACCGCGATCGACCGCGTCCTGCAACTGTGGGGCATCCTGCAGAGCGTCTATTACGGGCTCAGCCTGGGCTCGGTCCTGCTGCTGGCCGCCGCCGGGCTTGCCATCACCTTCGGCGTGATGGGCGTGATCAACATGGCGCATGGCGAGATGGTGATGATCGGCGCCTACGTGACCTTCGTCGTGCAGGGCGCGATGAAGGCGTGGATGCCCGGCCTGTATGCGCTGAACCTGATCGTTGCGATCCCCCTGGCGTTCCTGGTCGCCGGCCTGATCGGCGTCGCGATCGAGCGCAGCCTGATCCGCTGGCTGTATGGACGCCCGCTGGAAACCCTGCTGGCCACCTGGGGTCTTTCGCTGATGCTGCAGCAGGCGGTACGCTCGATCTTCGGGGCGAACAACCGCGATGTGGATACGCCTGCCTGGATGAGCGGGGCGACGCAGGTGGGCGGGCTGACGCTGACCTGGAACCGGATGTACATCATCCTGTTCGCGATCATCGTACTGGCCGCGCTGATGGCCGCGCTGCGCTATACGCCGCTGGGCCTGCGCATGCGCGCGGTGACGCAGAACCGGCGCATGGCCGCCGCGATGGGCATCCGCACGCCGTGGATCGACGCGCTGACCTTCGGGCTGGGTTCAGGGGTCGCGGGCCTGGCCGGGGTCGCGCTCAGTCAGATCGACAATGTCTCGCCGAACCTGGGGCAGAGCTACATCATCGACAGCTTCATGGTCGTGGTGTTCGGCGGTGTCGGCAATCTGTGGGGCACCACGCTGGGCGCGCTGACGCTCGGCATCGTCAACAAGTTCCTGGAACCGATGGCCGGTGCCGTGCTGGGCAAGATCATCGTGCTGGTCCTGCTGATCCTGTTCATCCAGAGGCGGCCGCGCGGGATGTTCCCGCTCAAGGGCCGGGCGGTCGAGGCATGACGATGGAACGCAGCACATGGGTCACGCTGGTGGCGGTCCTGGGGATCGCGCTGGGCCTCGCGGTGCTGAACCAGGCGATGCCCGTGGGATCGTCGATGCATGTGCCGACCTATGTCATCGCGCTGGCCGGGAAATACCTGTGCTTCGCGATGCTGGCCCTGGCGGTCGACCTGGTCTGGGGCTTCGCCGGCATCCTCTCGCTGGGCCATGCCGCGTTCTTCGCGCTGGGCGGCTATGCGATGGGGATGTACCTGATGCGCCAGATCGGCGCGCGCGGCGTGTATGGCAATCCGGAACTGCCGGATTTCATGGTGTTCCTGGGCTGGAAGACGCTGCCCTGGTTCTGGCATGGTTTCGAATGGTTCGGCTTCGCCATGCTGATGGTGGTGCTGGTGCCCGGGGTCCTGGCCCTGGTGTTCGGCTGGCTGGCGTTCCGCTCCCGCGTGACGGGTGTCTATCTGTCGATCATCACGCAGGCATTGACCTATGCGCTGCTGCTGGCGTTCTTCCGCAACGACATGGGTTTCGGCGGCAACAACGGCCTGACCGACTTCAAGGACATACTCGGCTTTCCCGTGCAGTCCGACACCACGCGTTCCGCCTTGCTGGTGATCTCGGCCATCTTCCTCTCGGCACAGTTCCTGGCGGCAAAATTCCTGGTCGGTTCCCGCTTCGGCAAGGTGCTGATCGCGGTGCGTGACACCGAATCGCGCACCCGCTTCCTGGGATATAGGCCGGAATCCTACAAGCTGGTGGTCTGGGTGCTGTCCGCGGTGATGGCCGGCATCGGCGGTGCGCTGTATGTCCCGCAGGTCGGGATCATCAACCCCTCGGAATTCTCCCCGGCCAACTCGATCGAGGCGGTGATCTGGGTCGCCGTCGGCGGGCGCGGCACGCTGTCGGGCGCGATCATCGGCGCGGTGGTGGTGAATTTCGGCAAGACCTGGTTCACCGGCGCGCTGCCCGAGATGTGGCTGTATGCGCTGGGCGCGCTGTTCATCGTGGTGACGCTGTTCCTGCCCAAGGGGGTGATGGGCCTGTTCCGCGCCCGCCCCACCCGTCCCGCGGCGGAACCGGTCGCGGCCAAGGCGGTGGCGCCATGACATCCGCACATACGTCTGCCCAGCACGCCACCCATGCACGCGACGCCGTCATGACCGAAGCCGACACCCTGCTGTATCTGGATGGCGTCACCGTCACCTTCGACGGGTTCCGCGCGCTGAACGCGCTGTCGCTGTATCTGAAGAAGGGCGAGATGCGCGCCGTGATCGGCCCGAACGGCGCGGGCAAGACCACGATGATGGATGTCATCACCGGCAAGACGCGTCCCGATACCGGGCGTGTCGTGTTCGGGTCGGACACCGACCTGACCAGGCTGGATGAACCGGCGATCGCGGATCTGGGCATCGGGCGGAAGTTCCAGAAGCCGACGGTGTTCG
>CAYZKM010000576.1:0-3472 GCA_964478525.1 uncultured Bifidobacterium sp. | reverse complement strand
GTCCACCGGGCCAGGTGCCGCCAACGCGATCGGCGGCCTGATCGAGGCGCGCTTCGCCGGGTCCCCCGTCCTGCACATCACCGGGCAGACCGCGACCCGGCATGCGGACCGGGAGATGGGCACGGTCCATGACGCGTTCGACCAGCTTGGCATGATGAAGTCGGTGTCGAAGGCGGCCTATCGCATCCGGTCGCCCGAGAACGCGATCGGGGTGCTGACCCGCGCGGCGGTGGACGCGCTGTCCGCGCCGATGGGTCCGGTCAGCATCGAGGTGCCGATCGATCTGCAGCGGGCGAAGATCGAGCGGCCGGCCATGCTGGACAATTTCGTCCTGCCGGTTGCCGTCCCGCGCACCCCGACCGATGCCGAGCTGGATGAGCTCGCCGCCCGCGTCGTGACCGCGAGGCGGCCCCTTCTGTGGCTTGGCAATGGCGCCAAGGGTGCCGGGGCGGCGGCGGCGCGGCTGCTGGAGCTGGGCTTCGGCATGGTCACGAGCTGGAACGGACGCGGCACGGTGCCCGAGGATCATCCGCTGAACCTGGGTGGGCTGACCGGCAACGGCTTGCCGCTGGTGACCGATTTCTACAAGACGCTGGACCTGTGCCTGGTCGTGGGCTGCCGCCTGCGCGGGCACGAGACCGGGGACTTCGCGGTGAAGCCCCCCGAGAACCTGATCCAGATCGACAGCGATCCGTTCGCCAATGGCCGCACCTATCCCAGCCGGTATTTCGTCTGCGGCGATTCGCGGGCGACGCTGGAAGGCCTGGTCACGCGGCTGGAAGGCAGGATGGCGGTCGCGCCCGGCTTCACCAAGGAGTTCGCCGAGCTGAAGGTGGCGGCGCAGAAGGAGTTCATCGAGACGCTGGGCGTCTATGGCACCTTCTCGAAGCAGCTGCGTGACGTGATGCCCAGGGATGCGATCTGGGTGCGTGACATCACGCAGAACAACACGACCTGGGGCAACCGGGTCTTCCCGATCTACAACCCGAACCAGAACGTCTATCCGGTCGGGGCCGGGATCGGGCAGGGCCTGCAGCTTGGCATCGGCGCGGCGGCGGCGGCGGGTGACCGCAAGACGGTCGTCATGACGGGCGACGGCGGCTTCTTCCTGAACGTGGGCGAGCTGTGGACGGCGGTCCAGGAGAAGCTGGACCTGTGCGTGATCGTCATGAACGACAACGGCTATGGCGTGATCAAGCGGATCCAGGACGCGACACAGGGCCGCCGCTTCTTCGCCGACCTGCAAAGCCCCGACATCGGCAAGCTGTCGGCGCTGTCGGACATCCCGTATTTCAAGGTCTCGCAGGCCGAGGCGTTCGGATCGACGGTGGCCAGGGCACTGGCGATCAAGGGCCTGACGATGGTCGAGGTCGACATGCACGCCGTCGGGGAGTTCCCGCCCTACTTCCCGTTCAACCTGCTGCCGAAGCGGCCGGCCTGACGGCGGTGGCGCCCGCCCCGACCGGCGCGCTGGTGCCGGTCGTGCCGCCGCGGCGGCGCTGATACGGCCATGAGGCTGCCGCTGTGGCTGGTGGCCCTGCTGGCCACCACGGGCCTGCAGATGGCCGGCAGCTACATGAGCCAGAGCCTGCCCGTGGTCGCGCCGCTGCTGACCGAGGGCATCGGCGTGGGCCGGGAACAGATCGGCGCGATCTATGCGCTGAACTCGCTGGGCTCGATCCTGTTCATGGCGTTCGGCACGCCTCTGGTGGTCCGCGCCGGGCCGCTGCCGGCGTTGCAGATCGGCACCTTCTGCGGCGCCTGCGCGCTGTCGCTGCTGTCGGTCGGGGCGTTCCCGGTCGTCGTGCTGTCGGCCCTGCTGCTGGGGCTGTCCTATGGGCCGGCGCCGCCGGCATCCACCCGCATCCTGGCGGCGACCGCGATCGAGCGGCATCGTGGGCTGATCTTCTCGATCAAGCAGGCGGGCGCGCAGCTGGGCGGGGTGCTGGCCGGGCTGACCATCGCGCCGATGGCCGCGGCGTATGGCTGGGGCGCGGGGCTGGCGCTGCCGATCTCGGTGGGGGTGCTGGCGGCGCTGGCGGTCTGGCCGTTGCGCCGGACGCTGGATGTGGCACGCGATCCGCCGGCGCCGATCACCATCCTGGGGCTGTTCCGCTGGCGCACCCTGAAGCAGCCGTTCGCCACCGTGCTCGGCCATCCGCATCTGCTGGCGCTGACCCTGCTGACCACGTCGCTGGCCGTGGTGCAGGGATGCCTGTTCTCGTTCTGCGTCACCTACCTGGTGACCACCCACGGGATGGCGCTGACCGTCGCCGGGTTCGCCTATGCCTGCATGCAGGGCGGCGGGATGATCGGGCGCATCTTCGTGGGCTGGGCGGCGGATCGCAGCCGCAACGCCTTGCGCAACATGATCGTGCAGGGCTGGGCCTCGGCCGGCCTGGTACTGGTCTGGGCGGTGCTGCCCTATGACCTCGGGATGATGGTGGTCGGCCCGCTGGGGCTGCTGATGGGCCTGGTCTGCGCAAGCTGGCCGGGCCTGATGCTGGCCGAGATCTCCCGCCTCGCGCCGCCCGGACGGATCGCCGCGGCGGCCTCGGGGTCCACGATGATCACCTTCTCGGGCTATGTGGTCGGGCCGACGCTGTTCTCGCTGGGTGTGCGCGGCTTCGACAGCTGGTTCATCCCCTATGTGCTGGTCGCGGCGCAGATGGCGCTGATGGCCGGGGGGCTGACGGTGTGGATGGTGCGGCGGCGGTAGCGCCGGGCCGCCGCCGCCTGCTCCCTACTCGAACCCCGGCCGCGGCACCGTGCTCATCAGCGTGCGGCCGAACCCGCCATCGACGCAGATGTCCTCGCCGTTCACATACCCCGCCCGTTCGCTGGCCAGGTAGATCACCACCTCGGCGATGTCGGTCGGCGCGGCCACGCGGCGCAGCGGGACGGCGTTGGCGCGCCGTTCCGCCACCGAATTGTCGCGGTAGAACATCTCGCTCATGGGCGTGCGGACCAGGCCGGGGCTGACCACGTTGCTGCGCACCCCTTGCGGGCCCCATTCCAGCGCGATCTGCTGCGACAGCATCACCACGCCCGTCTTGCTGACCGAGTAGGCGCCGCTGGCCGCCTGCGGAAAGCGGGACGCGATGGACGCGACATGCACGATCGCCCCCTTGCCCTTGGCCAGCATCCCCTGCCCGAACGCCTGCGCGCACAGGAAATAGCCGGTCATGTTCACCGTCAGGACGCGGTTCCAGTCTTCGACACTGATCGAGGACAGCGGCCCCGCGCGCAGGATGCCGGTAACCGGCCAGCAGCGCTTCAACCTCGGGCGCGAATGAATCGGCGATTTTTCCCGCGCCGCTCTGCCATTCCTGCGTCTTGGCGGCTTGAGCGCCGCGCAGTTCATAGAGCCCGATGCCGGCATGGGCATCGATGACGCACAGCGGCTTGTCCTTCGCGACGAGCCGCTGCAGCGCCCGCCGGTCGTCAACGTGCGTCGGCGCCAGTGGAGGCG
>CAYZKM010000575.1:0-3480 GCA_964478525.1 uncultured Bifidobacterium sp. | reverse complement strand
GCCGGGATCTGCAGCACGTCCACCGCCTCGGCCGCGGGGGCGCATTGTTCCGCGGTGTGGACATCGGTCAGCACGGGCAACCCGGTCCGTTCCCGCACCTCGGCCAGGATCGCCAGGCCTTCGGCCATGCCGATCCCGCGTTCCGCGGTGGCCGAGGTGCGGTTCGCCTTGTCGAAGCTCGACTTATATATGATGCGCGTCCCGGTCGCGGCCTCGATGCCGCGCAGCGCATCGGCGACTTCCAGCGCATGGGCGCGGGATTCGATCTGGCAGGGCCCGGCGATCAGCACGAAGGGCAGGTGGTTGCCGATCTCGATCGATCCGACCCGCACGACGCGACCCGCTGCCTGTTCCATGCCCGCACCCTTTCCCGCCGGTCGCCCCACACAATCGCGTCATATAGGGACCGCCCGCCGGCCCGGCCAGCCACGCGCCCGGCCATGCCGGTCGTTCATACCTGCCCAAGCCGTGTGCAACGCCGGATGGAACCAAGGCAACATGCTGGAAAGGCAAACAGAAGCAGTTTTGGCGGGTGGTATGATCTGGATCACCGATTTGCCGGATTCGTGGCGGGGAATTTTCGTGAATTAGGATCATGTTCCCTCGTACCAAAGTTATCCACAGGGGCAGATCGACGAAATGCTTCGTCACAGGCGGAACAGTCGTCCCGACGGGTTGTCAGCCTTGCAACCCTGCTGCTACCGCCATTCGGGTCTGCAACAGTCGGAGGACGGATTCATGCGGGAATGGAGACTTAGCGCCACGGCGATCGCCCTCGGCTCCGTCCTCATTCTCGGGTTGTCCCCCGTCGCATCCGCCGCTTCCGCTACCTCGAACAAGCATGGCGCCAAATCCGCCGGCGCCGGCAAGCCCGCCTCTGCTGCCAGCAGCGCATCGGTATCCGCCCTGCGCGGCAAGCCCGCCTTCACCGGCCATGCCAGCGCCGCCGGCTATGGCCAGCGCAGCAACGCCTACGCACCGCGCAGCAATGCCTATGGCGCGCGCAACGTCAATGTCAGCTATGGCGCCTTCGCCCCGCGGGGCAAGCACGGCCTTCGTGGCGGCCGCCAGGCCTATGCGCGCTGGGGCGGCGGCGGCATGTCCTGCGTCCCCTATGCCCGCGCCGCGACCGGCATGACCGTCGCCGGCAATGCCTGGCAGTGGTGGGAGAACGCGGCCGGCCAATACGCCCGCGGCTATGTGCCGGAACCCGGCAGCATCCTCGCCTTCCGCAGCAATGGCCGCATGCCGATGGGCCATGTCGCCGTGGTCAACCACGTGGTCAACGCTCGGCAGGTCGTGATCGACCACGCCAACTGGCCGACCAGCGGCGGCGGCCGTGGCGGGGTTGCCCGCAACGTCACCGTCGTCGACGTGTCGGACCGCAATGACTGGTCCGCCGTGCGCGTCGAGCTCGGCCGCAGCGGCGATTACGGCTCGGTCTATCCGACGCACGGCTTCATCTATGACCGGCCCGACACCGGCATCGTGCGCACCGCCACCCGCAGCCCGACCCCGCAACTGGCCCTGAACCCCGCGCCGCGTGACCTGCGCTCGGGTTCCTATCGCGGCCGGCAGGCGTACGAGGAAGTGGCCGAGGCGCCGAGCGAGCGCAGCACGCTGGTGCTGCCGCAGGTCAACAACTGGCAGCTGACGCCGCAGGGCTTGAACTACGGGAACTGAGCGTTCCCGCGGATCGCGCCGGACCCTATGGCATCAGCCGGTTCCTGATCGCGCGCAGCGGTTTCTTGATCAGCGACACCACCTGGTGGCGCCGGCCCAGCAGGCCGAGCTCCTTCAGGTGGTTGACGCCGTGCAGCAAGACGTTCTTGCGGCTCAGATCGCCTTCGATCCGGTGCAACTGGTTGATGTAGTGCACTGATTCATAGACCGTCTCGCCCGATGGCAGCAGGTGGCCCAGGCTTTTCACCGGGATGCCGCGCGACCATAGGAACCCCGAGATCCACAGATCGTCGATCGCCCGCAGATGCGCCGACCGCATCGCCCGCTCGGCATAGGGCACGATCCCGTCCAACAGCGGCGTATAGAAGCTGAATCCATCCGCCCCCTGCCCGATCGTCAACGGCTCGGCCGGATAGGCGTAATAGGTGAAACAGGCCTTCAGGTCGCGAATCTGATGTTCATACAGATGCTGCAGGAACATCTCGCGATAGCGCATGTCGTCATCGGCGATCACCAGGCAGCTCGGGGTGGTGATCCGGTCCAACCCGCCCAGCAGCTTGGTGCCGGGACCCGAATCTTCCTCGCACCGCACCACCTCCAGCAGCGGGGCATAGTCCTGCAGCCAGGACGGAGGCTCGTACCCCACGCCCTCGCGGCGGGATTTGCGCGGCAGGCACAGCATGATCCGGTCGGGCGGGGTGTTCTGCCGGCACAGCGAATCCAGCGCCGGGCGGATGCTCTGAATACGGCTCGGCAGAGTCGTCATGCTCACGACCAGGGGAATCGCTCTAGGCTCGGTCGGTGACATGGCAGCCCATTCCGCGAAGTCGCTTACCGCGCCTCCATAGCGCGGGCATCCGGCCGGCGTCCAGCAACGCGGCGTTCAGCGCACCCGCGGGTCCAGCAGGCGATAGGCGACATCCGACAGCAGGTTCAGCACCAGATAGATCAGCCCGACGACCAGGGTCGCACCCAGTACCGCGTTCATGTCGGCGTTCAGCAGCGACACGGTCAAGTACAGACCCAGACCCGGCCAGGCGAAGACGGTTTCGGTGATGACCGCGCCTTCCAGCAGCCCGGCATAGGCCAGGGCGATCACGGTCACCAGCCGCACCGCGATGTTGCCGAATGCATGGCGCCACAGGACGCGCGCCGCCGACAGGCCCTTGGCGCGCGCGGTCACGATGTATTCGCCGGCCAGCGCCTCGATCATGAAGGCGCGGGTCATGCGGGTGATATAGGCCATCGAGAAATAGGCCAGCACCATCGATGGCTGCGCCAGGTGCGCCAGCGCGTCCCAGAACACGTCCCATTCCTGTGCCAGCGCGGCGTCGATCACCAGCATGCCGCTGATGCGCGGGACCAGGCCCTCGTAGGCGACATCGATCTGCCCGGTGCCGGGGGCGATATCCAGCTTTGCGTAGAACACCAGCAGGCAGACCATGCCCAGCACGAAGACCGGCACCGACTGCCCGGCCAGGCTGAACACCCGCACTGCATGGTCGAATCGCGATCCCTGCCGCGCCGCCGCCACCACGCCAAGCGGCACGCCCAGCACGATGGCAAGCAGGATCGCGACCGTCGCCAGCTCCATCGTGGCGGGGAAATACCGGCCGATATCCTCCAGCACCGGGCGCGAGGTCATCACCGACCGGCCGAGGTCGCCGTGCGCCAGGTTGGTCAGATAGATCCAGAACTGCGCCAGAAGCGGGCGGTCCAGGCCGAGCTGTTCGCGTACGGCGGCGATGACATCGGGCGGGGCATGGTCGCCGGCGATGGCGATCACCGGGTCGATCG
>CAYZKM010000574.1:0-3482 GCA_964478525.1 uncultured Bifidobacterium sp. | reverse complement strand
TGCTGCATCCGGGCGCGCACGGCGGCGGCGGCGGCGCGTTCATGCGCCGGGTTGCGCCAGGCGTGCAGGAAGCAGATCGAGACCGACTGCACGCCGTCGGCCGCCAGGGCCTGGATGGCGGCGTCCAGCGATGGCTTGTCCAGCGCGACCTCGACGCTGCCGTCGGGGCGCATGCGTTCGCGCACCGCCAGGCGGCGGGCGCGCGGCACCAGCGGATCGGGGGGCGCCATCCGCAGGTTATAGCGTTCGGGCTTCAACCCTTCCCGCATCTCGATCACGTCGCGATGGCCCGCGGTGGTCAGCAGGCCGATCTTCGCGGTCTTGCCTTCCAGCAGCGCATTGGTGGCAACCGTGGTGCCGTGCACGATGCGGGTGGTTTGCGCCAGCAGGGCGGGCCCGGTCAGGCCCAGCCGTTCGGCGGCCAGGGCGATGCCGTTCAGCACGCCGTCGGACTGGTCGGCCGGCGTGGTGGACGCCTTGGCGATGATGGTTCGGCCGTCGGGGCCGGAGACGACGATATCGGTGAAGGTGCCGCCGACGTCGATGCCGATTGTATATGTCATGCGCCGGAGATTAGCGGCGTTGCGCGCGGGGGCAATGGCCCGGGCGCACTTCCGTGGGGGCGGGCGCGCCTAGCGCATGATCCCGCTGAGCGGAATCGTGGCAGCGGGTGAATCATGCGATCAGACAATAAGATAGCGCGCGCTGACCGTTTACGGTCAGCCGGACAGCGCGCTAGGCCAGCAACCCCTCGGTGGCGTCCCTTGCCCGCGCGGCGGGATCGCGCTGCTCGGGCGGGCCCCATCCGCCGCCGCCGCCCGACAGGACATGGATCACGCTGCCGGTGGGCACGGGGACGCTGATCTCCTTGCTTTTCAGCTTGCGCGGCGCGGCGCTCGGCGCCAGCAGCGTGTAGTCGTGCGGCGCGCCGTCCTGCCCGCCCAGGATGCCGCGCGCGCCGTGGACCACGCCCTCGCCGGCCATGTTGGCGACGCAGTTGCCGCTCGCCTCCACCCGCAGGCGCATGTCGCCGCCATAGCCGCCGCGATGCCGCCCGTCTCCGGCCGAACCCGGGCGGTATTCGTGGGTCTCGAACACCAGGGGGAAGCGGGTTTCCGCGACCTCGATCGAGCCGAACTTGATCCCGCCGGCGGAATGCCATTCCCCGATCGTGGAATACCCGTCGCCCGCCGGCGATCCGCCGCCGCCGGGCCGGGCCTGGAACATATGCCAGATGAAACGACGCCCGGTGCGCGGGTCGGAACCGTTCAGCGCGATGCGCAGCCGCCGCCCCCACCCGCCCATCGCCCGGTCCGGACAGGCGGGTGCCAGGGCGACGATGATCGCCTCGATGATTTCGTTCGAGCAATGGCTGGTGCACATCGTCACCGGCGCGCCCTCGTGTGCCCAGACGATGGTGCCTTCCTTCAGCTTCACCGTCAGCGGGCGGAACGCGCCCTCGTTCTTGGTCACGTCGGGATCCAGCAGGAACGCGAACGCCATCGCCACCGCCGATTGCGTGTTGGCGTGGGACGAATTGATGAAGCCGGTCACCTGCGGATCCGATCCCGTCAGGTCGATCGTCACGTCGCTGCCCTGCTTGGTGACGTGGGCGCGGATCACGATGTCGGTCCGGCCGAACCCGTCGTCATCCAGCACGGCCTCGCCGTGATAGTCCCCATCCTTCCAGGCGGCGACGGTGGACCGCGCATGGCGTTCGGCGGCGTCCAGCATCGCGTCGATGGCATCTGTCAGTACAGCGCCGCCGAATTCCCGTATCACCGCGGCCAGGCGCTGCTCGCCCAGCCTGGCCGAGCCGATCTGCGCGGCGAGGTCGCCGCGGAAGTCGCGCGGGTGGCGGACGTTCAGCGCGAGCATCTCCAGCAGGTCCTCGCGCAGCACGCCGTTTTCCGTCAGGCGCATGGGCGGCAGGCGCAGGCCTTCGTGCCAGATTTCCGTGGCGGCGGGGTTGTACGCGCCATGCGTCGCCCCGCCGATGTCGGAGTGGTGCGCGCGGTTGACCGACCAGAACATCAGCGTCTCGCCGTCGAAGACCGGCACGAACACGGTCAGGTCCGGCAGGTGCGACCCGCCGCGATACGGATCGTTCAGGATGTAGATGTCGCCGGGGGACGGGTTGGGGAAGCGTTCCGCATTCGCCCGCGCCGCCCATGGCATCGCGCCGACATGGACGGGGATGTGATCGGCCTGCGCCACCAGGCGGCACCTGGCATCGATCAGCGCGATCGAGAAATCGCGGGATGAATTGAGGATCTGCGAATAGGCGGTGCGCAGCATGGCCTCGCCCATTTCCTCGGCGATGGCATTCAGGCGGTTCTGCAGCACCGCGACGGTGATCGGATCGGTCATGCCCCATGGTGGCAGAGGCCGGGGATGCGGGGAAGTGGCGCCGCCAATCCGGGCCTTGCCATCGGCCGCTGGGTTTTGTAGCGTCCGCTCCAGTACTGCATCAGGCCAGTACTGCATCAGATATGGATTTGGCGATGGCGCGTCCGCGTGCGTTCGATGAAAGTGATGCGCTGGATGCGGCCATGCGCCGCTTCTGGGCGGATGGGTTTGCCGCCACGTCCGTGCGTGACCTCGGCGAGGCGATGGGGCTTGGCCAGGCCAGCGTCTACAACGCGTTCGGCGACAAGCGGGCGCTGTTCACCCAGTGCCTGGACCGCTACCTGGATGCCAATATGCGGGAACGCATCGCGCGGGTGGAAAAATCGTTGCCACCCCGCCAGGCGATCGAGGCCTTCCTGTCCGAAATCGTCGAACGATCGCTCGAAAGCCGCCTGGGCTGCCTGCTGGCCAATGCGGCGCTGGAGGTCGCGCCGCACGATGCCGGGATCGCGGCGGCGGTGGCGGATCGGATGGAGGAGCTGGCGTCATTCTTTCGCCGCTGCGTCGTCGCCGGACAGCGCGACGGCAGCATCGCACCCGACATCGATCCATCGGATGCGGCCGGGCTGATGCTGACGACGGTGATGGGGATGCGCGTCCTTGCGCGCGGGTTCCCCGATCGCCGCGTGCTGGAAGGAACGGTCCGCCAGGCGCTGGCTGCCCTGGGCCGGCCGAAGCGGCGGCGGACGCCGTCCGTGCGCCCATAACGGAGACCAGACAGGATGATCCGATTCTACTACCACCCGACACCTAATCCGCTGAAAATCTCGCTGTTTCTCGAAGAGGCGGGCCTGCCGTACGACGTCGTTCCAGTTGATACCAGCAAGGGCGAGCAGCATTTGCCCGCCTTCCGCCGGATCAATCCCAACGGCAAGGTGCCGGCGATCGTCGATACCGACGGCCCTGGCGGGCGCGAAGCCCGGGTCTTCGATTCCAGCGCGATCCTTCTGTATCTCGCCGAGAAGACCGGCAAATTCGGCGGATCGCCCGAGGATCGGCCGGAGCTGCTGTCCTGGCTGTTCTTCATCGCGTCCGGCCTTGGACCGTTCTCCGGCCAGGCGGTGCCTTTCCAG
>CAYZKM010000573.1:0-3485 GCA_964478525.1 uncultured Bifidobacterium sp. | reverse complement strand
GGCGGGCGTGGCGGATTGATACCCGCGCGTCAGAATGGTCTACTGGCCGGTAGAAACCGGGAGTTCAAGCCGCCATGAAGCTGATGTGGTTCCATCTGATGCCGTATACCGAGCTTCCTGCCGACTTCAAGCAGAAGCACCCCTCGGTCTGGGTCGACATCCATTCCTCGCTGTTCGATCCCAGGCGCGCGCACCTGATGTACAACGACTTCATGGACGAGCTCGAATACGCCGCCGATTGCGGCTATGACGCGATCTGCGTGAACGAGCATCATTCGAACGGTTACGGCCTGATGCCGTCGCCCAACCTGATCGCGTCCTCGCTCGCGCGCCGGACGACGGATGCGACGATCTGCGTGATGGGCAACTCGCTGGCGCTGTACAACCCGCCGACGCGCGTGGCCGAGGAATTCGCGATGATCGACGTGATCTCGGGCGGGCGGCTGATCGCCGGGTTCCCGGTCGGCACGCCGATGGATGATTGCTATGCCTATGGCCAGAACCCGAGCCAGTTGCGGGAACGGTACTACGAGGCGCACGACCTGGTGATGCGTGCCTGGCAGGACAAGGAGACCTTCGCCTTCAACGGGCGATACAACCAGCAGCGCTATGTGAACATCTGGCCGCGCCCGGTGCAGCAGCCGCATCCGCCGATCTGGATCCCCGGTGGCGGGTCGGTGGAAACCTGGCGGTGGTGCGCGGAAATGGACTATGTGTATTGCTATCTGTCGTACTACGGTCACAAGGCCGGCAAGGTCACGATGGATGGGTTCTGGGCCGAGATGGATCGGCTGGGCAAGGACCGCAACCCCTATCGCGCTGGCTTCGCGCAGACCGTGGCGGTGGCGGAAAGCCGTGACCAGGCCTTGGAAATCTACACCGAGGCTGCGGAATATTTCTTCGGCCGCTGCCTGCACATCGACCCGCGCTTCGCCGCCCCGCCCGGCTATACGACCGAGGATACGCAGCGCGTCGGCCTGTCCAGCCAGGTCAGCGCCGCGGCATTGCGATCCGTCGCGCGCCCGACCGAGATGAAGGACCTGGTCGATGCCGGCTACATCGTCATCGGCAACCCCAAGGACGTGACGGAACAGCTTGTGGAGCTGGCCGAGAACCTGAACGTCGGCAACGTCATGCTGCTGATGCAGTTCGGCAACATGAACAAGGACCTCACGCGCTACAACACCAGGTTGTTCGCGGAAAAGGTCATGCCCGGCCTGAAGAAGTTCTATGCCGAATGGGACCATCGCTGGTGGCCGAAGCCGATGGAAACCCGTCAGCGCGCCGAGGTTCCGGCCTTCCTGCCGCAGGCCGCCGCGGAGTAGACTGCCCGCCGCCCCCTTGCCGCCGCAAGGGGGCGTGCGCAGCCGCAACGGGTGCCGGACCGTCATGGATACGATCGCCACGACACGCTTCACCCCGCCGACCCCGCCCCGCCCCTCGGCGCCGCTGCCGATGCGGGCATTCCTGCGCGCCGTGCGCACCAACGCGCTGACCATCTGGCCGGTCTCCGCCTACCAGCAGCCCGTCACCATCCGCCGCTTCATGGGCCGCAACATGCTGCTGCTGGCACAGCCCGACGCGGTGCATCATATCCTGGTCGAGAATCCGGGCAACTATCGCCGTACCCCCGCCTCGATCCGCATCCTGCGCCCGATCACCGGGCAGGGCCTGCTGCTGAGCGAGGGGGAAAGCTGGAAGCTGCAACGGCGCACCATCGCCCCTGCCCTCGCCCCGCGCGTGCTGCCGACCCTGTCGCCGCATATCGCGACCGCGACCGCCGAGGCCCTGGCGATCCTCGATGCACAGGCCGGCGCGCCGGTCGATCTGCTGGCGGCGCTGCAGAACCTGGCGCTGGATATCGCCGGGCGGACGATGTTCTCGCTGGAGATGCGCGCCCACGGCGCGGCGATGCGCCGCATGCTGGCCGAGTTCGCCGTCGACTATGCCCGTCCCAACCTGTTCGACATGCTGTTCCCGGTCTCGGTCCCGACGCTGCGGGACCTGGGGCGGCGGCGGTTCCAGGCGCGCTGGATGGGCCTGATCGAGGCCGTGATGCGCGACCGCCTGGCCGCCCCGCCGCCGGTGGCACCGCGCGACCTGTTCGACCTGTTGCGCGCCGCCCGCGATCCCGAGACCGGCGCCGCGTTCAGCCAGGCGGAATTGCGTGACCAGGTGGCGACCATGATCCTGGCCGGGCACGAGACCACGGCCGTGACGCTGTTCTGGTCACTGGTGCTGCTGGCGCAGGCTCAGGATGAGCAGGATGCCCTGGCACGGGAAGTCGCCGGCATCGATCTGTCGGCTGCCAACGCGCACGCCGCGCTGGCCCGGATCCCGCGCACGCGCGCCGTCGTGAACGAGGCGCTGCGCCTGTTCCCACCCGCCTTCACCATCGTGCGCGAGGCGCTGGGACCCGACCGGGTCCTGGATATTCCGATCCGGCGCGGCGACATCATCATGGTCGCGCCCTGGGTGCTGCATCGCCACCAGACCCTGTGGCGGGATCCGGACGTGTTCGATCCCGCGCGCTTCCTGCCTGGCGCCCCGCCGCCGCCGCGCTTCGCCTATCTGCCGTTCGGTGCCGGCCCGCGCATCTGCGTCGGCGCGCAATTCGCCCTGACCGAGGCCGCCATCGCGCTCGCCGCCCTGGTGCAGCGCTTCGCGGTCAGCCTGGCCGATACCAGGCCGGTGCTGCCGGCCGCGGTGGTGACCACGCAGCCCGACCACCCGCCGCCCTTCCATCTGCGGCGGCGATGACACGGGGTCAGGCCGCGAAGGCGTGATGCAGGCGGTCGGCCCGGAAACTCGCCTCGATATGTTCAGCCAGCGCATCGGTCACCGGTTGCTCGGCGTTCCGCCCCTTCAGCATCAGGATGCCGAAATCGGGCAGCGGCGGCAGGCCCTCGTCGGGGCGCAGCAGCCGCAGCCCTTCCGGCAAGGTGGAGATCGCGCACACCGTCACCGCCAGCCCGGCCAGCACCGGGGCATGGGTGCCGATCTGCGTGCCTGACAGGTAGGCGACGCGATACCGCCGCCCCGCCCGTTCCAGCGCCGCCAGCGCCGATTGCCGCCAGCTGCAATTGTCATGCGCCAGCGCCAGCGGCAGCGGGTCCTGCCGGTGCGGCGCATAGCGCACCGAGGTGATCCACGACAGCGGCCCGCGCCACAGCGGCACGGCCGGCCAGTTGCGCGGTTCATTGCCCTCCGACGCCAGCGTCAGGTCCAGATCGCCCGCCTTCAGCCGCTCGATCAGGTCGGCGGATGACGCGCACAGCACATCCACCTGCACGGCCGGATGCGTCTCGGCGAAGCGCTTCAGGACCGGCGGCAGATGGGTCAGCGCGTAGTCGTCGGGCGTGCCAAGCCGCACCGTGCCGGCGATCTGCGGCATGCGGAACGCGCTCATGACCTCGTCATTCAGCGACAGTATCTGGCGTGCGCGCGACAGCAGGAACTGTCCGTGCGGCGTCAGCTCGGTGGTG
>CAYZKM010000572.1:0-3485 GCA_964478525.1 uncultured Bifidobacterium sp. | reverse complement strand
GGAACCGGATCACAGGTGCCCTGGTGGAAGGAACCCACCAAGGACCAATGGTACGCCTATCTCGCCGCCTGGCTGGGTTGGACGCTGGATGCGTTCGACTTCACCGTCTTCCTGCTGATCATGGCCCCCATCGCGCAGGAGTTCGGGGTGCCGCTGATCGATGTCACCGCGATCTTCTCGGTGACGCTGATCATGCGCCTGTTCGGGGCGACCGTCGCCGGATGGCTCGCCGACCGGATGGGCCGGCGCGCGCCGCTGATGATCTCGATCATCTGGTATTCCGCCTGCAACTTCATCGCCGGCTTCTCGCCATCCTTCACCTTCCTGTTCGTGGTCCGCGCGCTGCTGGGCATCGGCATGGGCGCGGAATGGCCGGCGGGTGCGGCGCTGGCGATGGAATCCTGGCCGGCCCGCTCGCGCGGGCTGATGTCGGGCGTGCTGCAGGGGTCCTGGGGGTTGGGCTTCGCGCTGTCGGCACTGGCCTATGGCCTGCTGTATGAACCGCTGGAAGCCTGGCACAAGGGCTATGGCTGGCGCGGGATGCTGATCCTGGGCGTTCTGCCGGCGCTGGTCTGCGTCTGGATCCGGATGTATGTAAAAGAGCCCGAGGTCTGGACCGAGAACAAGAAGATCCAGGACGATTCGCAACAGCAGGTGCATCTGCCGCTGTTCGCGATCTTCAAGCCCAAGTATCTGTGGAACACGCTGACCGGCTGCCTGTGGATGGCGGCGAATTTCTGCGTGTACTACTCGATCTGGGCCATGCTGGGCACCTATCTGCGGACCGAACTGCACTGGACCGCGGCCGAGGTCTCGGTCCCCGTCTTCTGGGGCAACATCATCACCTTCCTGGCCAGCGCCTTCTGGGGCGCGATGTCCGAGAAGGTGGGCCGCCGCTGGGCGCTGATGATCCCGTGCACGCTGGCGATCCCCATCGTGCCGCTGTACCTGTCCACCACCGACCCCTATTGGTTCCTGGCCTTCTTCATGCTGGCGATCTGCTTCGTCGGCGGGAAGGACGCGCTGAACCCGGGCTGGCTGTCGGAACGCTTCCCGACCGAGGTGCGGGCCACCGCCGCCGGCTTCGTCTATCACCAGGGCGCGGTGTGGGGCGCGGCGGTCGCGCCGATCCTGACCTACTTCGCGGTCGACCGGAAGATGGGGTTCGCCCAGCCGATGCTGTACGCCACCGTCGGCACGCTGATCGTCTATGTCATCGCCGTGTATCTGGGGCCGGAGACCCGGGGCAAGGTCATGACCGCCGATCTCGAGGTTGTGAAGGCCAACGTCTCGGTCTGATACCACCGGGCGGCCGGGGCGATGGTCCCGGCCGCTTCCCGTCCGCCCCTGGCCGACGTAGGCTTCTTCCCATGCCCAGCAGAAAAACGGGCAGCGACAACGATCGTGAACGGTCCGGCGCGAACCGGGCCGCCAGGGAGAACAAGCCATGAAACGCCGGACATTCCTGCAAGCCTCGGCCGCCACCGCGCTGCCCACCACATTCGCGATCGCGCAGCCGGACAGCGCGCGCACGCTGCGCTTCGTCCCGCAGGCCAACCTCTCGGTGCTGGACCCGATCTTCACCACCGCCCAGCCCACCGTCAATCACGGCTGGGCGATCTATGACCTGCTGTTCGGCGTGAACGCCAAGCTGGAACCCCGCCCGCAGATGGCCGAGGGCTATACCCTGTCCGACGACCGGCGCACCTATCTGATCAAGCTGCGGGACGGGCTGAAATTCCATAACGGCGAACCCGTGCGCGCCCAGGATTGCGCGCCCAGCCTGAAGCGGTGGGCGGCGCGCGAGACCATCGGGCAGACCGTGTTCCAGTATGTCGACGAATGCGTCGCCGCCGACGACCGCACCATCCGGGTGACGCTGAAGCGCCCGATCCCGATCTTCATCGACGCGATCGCCCGCGGCGGCGCCTCGGTCGCGTTCATGATGCCCGAGCACATCGCCAGGACCGATCCGTTCAAGCAGATCAGCGACACCACCGGGTCCGGCCCGTTCAAGTTCGTCGCCGGCGAATTCGTCCCCGGCGCCCGCGTCGTCTATGCCCGCAATGCCGACTATGTGCCGCGCCAGGAACCGGCCGACTGGATGACCGGCGGCAAGGTCGCGCATTTCGACCGGGTGGAATGGCGGGTGATCCCGGATTCCGGCACCGCCGCGGCCGCGCTGCAATCGGGCGAGGTCGACTGGTACGAGCAGGTGGAGCCCGACCTCGTCGCCCTGCTGCGGCGGAACGCCAACATCACCATCGGGTCGCACAACCCGACCGGATACAATGCGGTGATGCGCTTCAACCACCTGCATCCGCCGTTCAACAACGTCGCGGTGCGGCGGGCGGTGATCATGGCGATCGATCAGCGCGACTACCTGGTGCCGGTCACCGCCGGCGATCCCACCGCCTATACGGTCTGCAAGTCGATGTTCCCCTGCGGCAGCCAGTACGGCAAGGAAGTCGGCGTCGAGGCGATGCAGGGCAATATCGAGAAGGCCCGCCAGATGCTGCAGGCATCGGGCTATAACGGCGAGAAGGCGGTGCTGCTGAACCCCACCGACCTCACCACCGTCGCGCCCCTGGGCAATGTCACCTTCGACGTGATGAAGAAGATCGGCCTGAACGTCGAGATGATCGCCACCGACTGGGGCACGGTGGTGCAGCGCCGCACCTCCCGCGAGCCGGTCGAGAAGGGCGGCTGGTCGGTCATCCACACCTGGGCGCCGTCGACCATCCGCTATACCCCGGCCGAGCACAGCCAGATCAGGGGGCTGGGTCCGACGGCGTGGTTCGGCTGGTACAAGGACGACACGATCGAGGCGATGACCCGCCAGTTCCTGGAAGCCCCGGACCAGCCGACCCGCGATGCCATCGTGCTGGAGATCAACAAGCGCGCCTTCGACCAGGTGCCCTGCGTGCCGCTGGGGATGTTCGATATCCGCATGGCCTGGCGCAAGGACCTGGCCGGCCTGATCCAGGCGACCGGTCCGTATTTCTGGAACGTCAAGCGGGTGGGGTAGGGGGCGCGCCCCCTATTGCCCCGCGGGGCGTTCATACCAGACGCGCCCGTCCTTCAGCGTCATCTGCGGGACCAGGGCGCGCCGCGCGGTGATCGTCTCGCCCTCGGCATCCGTCAGGTCGAACCGGCCGTCGCGATAGTCGAACACCGAGACATCGGCGTTCGCGCCGGGCTTCAGCGTGCCCACCGTGCCCTCGTAGCCCATGATCTTCGCCGGTGCGGCGGTCGAACGCCGCACCACCTCGTCCAGCGACAGGCCGAAATGCAGCAGCTTGGTCATGGTGGTCGGCAGGTCCCAGACCGGGCCCTTGGTCGCCGTCGTCATGGTCAGGTCGGTGGAGATCGTATCGGGCAGGAAACCCTGGTCCAGCGCCTTCTCGATCATGCGGAAGCTGAAATGGTTCCGCCCATGTGCGCAGTCGAAAATGATCCCCGCCTTCTGCGCCTCGACAATTTCC
>CAYZKM010000571.1:0-3500 GCA_964478525.1 uncultured Bifidobacterium sp. | reverse complement strand
GCCGGACCGCGAGCCGCGCTCGCTCAGCCTGTGGCTGCTCTGCATGCTGGCGATGGGCATGGGCATCGTCACCGCCTGCGGCGCCTTCGTGTTCCGCGAGCTGATCGGGCTCGTGCACAACGTGCTGTTCCTCGGCAAGTTCGCCTTCGCCTATGATTCGAGCCTGTTCACCCCGGCCTCGCCCTGGGGCATCGGCGTGATCCTGGTGCCGGTGATCGGCTCGATCGGCGTCACCTTCATCGTCAGCACCTTCGCGCCCGAGGCCAAGGGCCATGGCGTGCCCGAGGTGATGGACGCGATCTACTACAAAAGCGGCGTCATCCGCCCCATCGTGGCGGTGGCGAAATCGCTGGCCTCGGCGCTGGCGATCGGGTCCGGCGCGGCGGTCGGGCGGGAAGGCCCGATCATCCAGATCGGTTCGGCGCTGGGGTCCACCTTCGGGCAGGCCATCGCCATGTCGATGGGCCAGCGCGTGACACTGGTCGCGGCGGGGGCGGGGGCGGGTATCGCCGCCACGTTCAACACCCCGATCGGCGGGGTGATCTTCGCGACCGAGCTGATGATGCCCGAAGTCAGCGTCAACACCTTCCTGCCGGTGGCGATCGCGACGGGATCGGCGACGTTCGTCGGGCGGCTGTTCTTCGGCGGGCAGCCCGCCTTCTCGGTGCCGTCCAGCCTGGGCGTGCTGCCGCAGGATGGGACCGGCCTGATCCTGATGGCGCTGTATGTGCTGCTGGGCGTGATCGTGGGCATCGCCGCCGCGGTGTTCATCCGCGCGCTGTACTGGGCCGAGGACGCGTTCGACCGCATCCCCGGCCGCTATGTCCGCCACATGATCGGCATGGCGATGGTGGGCGTGCTGATCTGGGTGTTCATGCGCCTGGCCGGCCATTATTTCGTCGACGGCGTGGGCTATGACACGCTGGACGCCACGCTGGGCGGGAAGATCACCGGCATCGGGTTCCTGCTGGTGCTGTTCCTGGGCAAGCTGTTCGCGACATCCGTCAGCCTGGGGTCGGGCTCGTCGGGCGGCATCTTCTCTCCGTCGCTGTTCATGGGCGCGACGTTGGGGGCGGCGTTCGGCACGCTGGTCTCGCATCTCGCGCCTGGCCTGCCGGTCAGCGTGCCGGCTTTCGCGATGGTGGGGATGGGCGCGATGGTGGGCGGCGGCACCGGGGCGGCGATGACCGCGGTGACGATGATCTTCGAGATGACGCTGGACTATCAGGTGGTGCTGCCGATGATCCTGGCCGTTGCCGCCGCGCTGGGCACGCGGCGGCTGCTGTCGGCCGACAGCATCTACTCGATCAAGCTGACCCGGCGCGGCCATCCGATCCCGGCCGGCCTGCATGCCAACCTGTTCATGGTGCGCAGCGCGCGCGACGTGATGGAGGCCGATCCGCGGGTGGCCGATATCGGCCAGAGCTTTGCCGAGGCGACGGCGGGGCTGGCGGATGACGGCACGACCCGGCACCTGGTGCTGACGCATCGCGGGCGGATCGTCGGGGCGCTGGCGGTCACCCCGGCGCTGCGGCGGGCGACGGCGCCCGAGATGACGCTGTCGGCGCTGGGCGGGCAGGCATTCACCCTGGTGCGCGATGATGCTGTCGCCTTCGATGTCATCAACCGGCTGTGGCGCAGGCAGGCCGAGGTGGCGGTGGTGATCGCCGCGCGCCAGCGCCCGGGCGCGGCGGCGGTGCGCGGGGTGATCACCAAGGACCGTATCGCCGACACGGTCGCCGGCAGCGTGCAGATCTTCCCGCGCTGAGCGGCGTCCGGCTGAGCGTGATCATGCTCTAGCCGAAATCGTCCAGGATCTCGTGGATGCGGGCGGGGTCCGCCTGCTCCATCACCCGGCGCGCCAGGCGGGCGCAGGCATCGATCTCCACCGCCCGCACCGCCTGCTTCACCTTGGGCACGGCCGAGGCGTTCATGCTGAACGACCGCAGGCCCAGCCCCAGCAGCAAGGGCGTCAGGCGGGGGTTGGCGGCCATCTCGCCGCAGACCGAGACCGGCATCCGCAGGCGCAGCGCGGCTTCGGTGGCAAACTGGATCAGCCGCAGCACCGCCGGATGGGTCGGGTCGTACAGGTCCGCCACGTCGCTGTCGGCGCGATCGACGGCCAGGGTATAGGCGGTCAGGTCGTTGGTGCCGATGGCGAAGAAATCGGCTTCCAGGGCCAGGGCATCGGCGGCCAGCGCCGCGCCCGGGGTTTCGATCATGATCCCCAGCGGCGGCAGCTTGTCGGGCAGCCGCTCGCCGCGGCGGCGCAGGCGGCGGACCACGCGGTCCAGGATCTCGCGTGCCGCCCGCACCTCGCCCACCGTGGTCACCATCGGCAGGGTGATGCGGACCGGGCCGATGGCGCCGGCGCGCAGGATGGCGGCGAACTGGGTTTCCAGCAGTTCCGGCCGGCGCAGCAGCAGGCGCAGGCCACGAATGCCCAGGGCCGGGTTCACGTCCGCGACCTCGGGCACGAAGCCGGCGGTGGCCAGGGCGTCGATTTCCTTCTCCCCGCCCCAGTCCAGGACGCGGATGCTGACCGGATCGCCGTTCATTGCGTCGACGATGCTGCGATAGGTCTCGGTCTGGGTATCCTCGTCGGGCACCGTCTCGCGGTTCATGAACAGGAATTCGGTGCGCAGCAGGCCGATGCCGACCGCGCCCGATTGCACGATCAGCGGCAGTTCGACCGGCAGTTCCAGGTTGGCCTGCAGTTCCACATGCTCGCCATCGTCGGTTTCCGCGGGCAGGCGGCGCAGCCGGGCGTAGCGCTGGCGTTCGCGGGCGAAGGCGGTCACCGCGCGGCGGGCGGCGGCGACGGAGGCGGGCGAGGGGTTGAGCACCACGGTGCCCTCGATCCCGTCGATCACGGCCAGGTCGCCCGGCTCGATCGCATGGGCCAGTCCGGCGACGCCCAGCACGGCTGGCACCCCCAGCGCGCGCAGCATCACCGCGGTATGGCCATCGGCGCCGCCTTCCTCGGTCGCCACGCCGGCCAGGCGCGATGGGTCCAGCAGCGCGGCGTCGGCCGGGCGCAGGGCTTCGCTGATCAGCACCGCGCCGTCGGGCAGGCCGGCGAAGCTGCGGAATGGCGCGCGGGTCAGGTTGCGGACCAGCCGGCGGGCGATCTCGTGGATTTCATCGGCGCGCCGGCGCAGCCCCGCCAGGTCCTCGGCGGTCAGGTCCGGCTGCGCCTGGTCCAGGATCGCATCGCCGATCGCGGTGGCTTCGGCCATCACCGCGTGTTCGGCCGAAACCATGGTTTCCTCGATGCGCCGGCGCACGCCGCGCATCAGGCGGGAGGGGCCGAGCATACGGGTGTAGGCGTCGATGAGGGGGGCGATCTCGGCCTGGCTTTCTTCGGGCAGGACGGCGAGCCGAGCGCGCAGCTTGACCAGCTGCTTGCGGGATTGGGCGGCGGCTGCTTCCAGGCGGGCGCCCTCGGCGGCGATGTCGGCGGCCTGGATCTTATGGCGGCTGATCACCGGTTCGGGTTC
>CAYZKM010000570.1:0-3503 GCA_964478525.1 uncultured Bifidobacterium sp. | reverse complement strand
GATGCTGATCTACGACCACCCCGAGACGGTGATGGAAAGCCGCGGGCGCGGGGTGCGCAGCCTGCCGGCCAGCCAGTGGTTCGTGCGCGCCGCCCACAGCTATATCGCCGCCGTCACCGCGCCGGGCGCCGAGGGCCAGCTGTATGCCGTCGATATGCGGCTGCGCCCGTCGGGCAACAAGGGGCCGGTGGCGGTCTCGCTGACCAGCTTCCGCCGCTATCACGCCGAGGATGCCTGGACATGGGAGCACATGGCGCTGACCCGCGCCCGCGTCGTCGCCGGCCCGCCCGCCCTGCGCCGCAAGGTGGCGGCCGCCATCGCCACCGCCATGGGGCGCGCCGGCGATCCCGCCCCGATCCTGGCGGATGCGGCGGCGATGCGGACGCGCATGCTGAAGGAACTGCCCGCCGACGGGCCGTGGGACGTGAAGCACCGGCCCGGCGGGCAGATCGAGGTCGAGTTCATCGCCCAGACCCTGCAGCTGGTGCATGCCGCAACTCATCCCAAAGTGTGCAGCCAGACCACCCGCGTGGCGCTGCGCCGACTGGCCGATGCCGGGCTGCTGGCGGCCGCGGATGCCGAGGTGCTGATCCTGGCCGACCGGGTCTGGCGCACCGTGCAGGGGATGCTGCGCATCACCGTCGGCCGTTCCGCCGCCGAAATCCTGCCGGAAACCACCGCTCGGCCGCTGCTGCGGGCGCTGTCGGACGCCGGGCTGGGGGCGGTTGACTTGCCCGGCCTGCGAGGCACCCTGGACGGGCTGGCGAAACAGGTGCGCGCGATCTTCGTGCGCCATATCGGGGAGATCGGTGGATGAGCGTGGGCGAAGGGGATATGGCGCCGGATTTCGAGATGCCGGCGACCGGCGGACGGACCGTGAGCCTGGCCGCGATGAAGGGCAGGCCGTTCGTGCTGTATTTCTATCCGAAGGCGGACACGCCCGGCTGCACCAAGGAAGCGTGCGGGTTCCAGGAGGCGCTGCCGCAGCTGGGCCATATCGGGCTGGACGTGATCGGGGTGTCGCCCGACAAGATGAAGCCGATCGAGAAATTCGCCGAGAAATACAGCCTGACCTTCCCGCTGGCGTCGGACGAGACCAAGGCGGTGGCCGGGAAATACGGCACATGGGTCGAGAAATCGATGTATGGGCGCAAGTATATGGGCATGGAGCGCAGCACCTTCCTGGTGGACGCCGATGGCCGGATCGCCAAGGCGTGGCGCAAGGTGAGCGTGACCGGCCATGCCGCCGCGGTGCTGAAGGCGGCGCAGGCGCTTTAGGCGCACCGCACCGATGCCCCGGGGGAAATTCTGCCCGGGCAACGCGGCTGTAACTCCCGTGGGTTTACAAACCGTAATCAATTGCCGCCAATGCGGTGATCCGGTGCCGCCACGCCGTGGGAGATTTGCATGTATCGCGTCCTGGTATTCGCCTTCGCCGCCCTGTGCGCCCTGCCGGCGCAGGCCGCGACACGCGCCCCAGCGCCCGGGGCCGGCCTGGCCTGGGCCGTGGTCGATGGCTGCCCGCCGGGCTATGCCCGCGACCTGATGGCCGATTGCCGGCCCGTCCGCCCGCCGCCGGGCTATGGCATGCCGCGTCCGCCGCCCGGGTATGGCTATGCGCCGCCGCCGCATTACCCGCGTCCGGTGGCGCCGCAGCGCACGGTGGTGACCTGCCCGCGCGGGTATCATTTCAGCCATGACGGGACGGCCTGCTGGCCCAACCGCTAGGCCGGCGGTTGCCCGTTCGGCGTCCAGGCGCAAGGATGCGCCCCGACTCCGATGCAAGGGCACCCCAGTATGGCTGACCAGACACCATGGCAGGACGCGCTGTACGATCTGCTGCGCGCCAACGACGTCACCCAGTTCGCCTATGTCCCGGATGCCGGGCACAAGATCCTGATCGACCGGTCGCTGGCCGATCCGGCGGCGCACTCGATCCCGCTGACCACCGAGGAGGAAGGCGTCGCCCTGGCCGCCGGCGCCGACCTGGGTGGCGCGCGCGCGGTGCTGCTGATGCAGTCGTCCGGCGTGGGCAACTGCATCAACCTGCTGTCGCTGACCGCGGGATGCCGGTTTCCGCTGCTGACCCTGGTGTCGATGCGCGGGGATTTCGGCGAGGGCAATCCCTGGCAATACGCCATGGGCCAGGCGACCGAGCCGGTGCTGAAGGCGATGGGCGTGGTGGTGCTGTGGTGCCGATCGCCCGCCGATGTGATCCCGACCGTGAACGCCGCCCTGACGATGGTGTTCCAGGCCGGCCAGGCGGTGGCGGTGCTGCTGAGCCAGCAGCTTCTCGGTGCCAAGAAATTCTGATCCGGAGCAAACGACCATGGCGAAACTGAACAAGCTGCGGACGTCGAACCTGCCGGATGCGGTGCTGGATCGCCGCCAGGCGGTGCCGGCACTGATCGAGCGGCCGGCCGATTTCCTGATCGTGACCGGCCTGGCCGGCACCGCGCAGGAACTGTCGGCGATGACCGATTGCTCCCCTGGCGTGTTCGCGCTGGGCGGGGCGATGGGCGCGGCGCTGTCGATGGGCCTGGGCCTGGCGCTGGCGCAGCCGGACCGGCGGGTGATCGCGATCACCGGCGACGGCGAACTGCTGATGAATGTCGGCGCACTGGCGACGATCGCGCTGCAGAACCCGCGCAACATGACGGTGGTCTGTGTGGATAACGGCCACTACGGCGAGACCGGCAACCAGGACAGCCATACCGGCCTGGGCGTGCGGCTGGACACCATCGCATCGGGGTCGGGCATCCCGATCGTGCACATCATCAACACCGAGGCCGACCTGGCCGAGGGACGGCGGCTGCTGCGCGAGGCGGATGGTCCGTGCTTCATCCTGCTGCGGGTGAAGGAGGGCCCGCCGCAGAAGGTGAAGCGCAACCTGGTGCCGCATCTGGAACGCGACAAGTTCCGCGCCGCGCTGCTGGGCGCATAACGGAGGACGAACCATGAGCCAGGCCTTGAAAGGCATCCGCGTCATCGACATGACGCACAACCAGGCGGGTCCCGCCTGTGCGCAGATCCTGGGTTTCCTCGGCGCCGACGTGATCAAGCTGGAGGAACCGAAGGGCGGCGACGTCGCGCGCACCAACATGCGCGACGTGGCCGGCAGCGACAGCCTGTTCTTCCTGATCCTGAACGCGAACAAGCGCAGCCTGACGCTGAATCTGAAGACCGAGGAAGGCAAGGACCTGTTCCGCAAGGTGATCGCGGAATCGGACGTGCTGCTGGAGAATTTCGGCCCCGGCGCGCTCGATCGGCTGGGCCTTGGCTATGACGCGCTGTCGAAGCTGAATCCCCGGCTGATCTATGCCACCATCAAGGGATTTGGCACGTACGGGCCCTATGCCGACTTCAAAAGCTTCGAGCCGATCGCGCAGGCGATGGGCGGGGCCATGAGCGTGACCGGTTTCCCCGAGAACCCGCCGACCTTCAACTTCCCGGCGATCGGCGATTCCGGCACCGGCATGCACATGGCGATCGGCATCCTGGCG
>CAYZKM010000569.1:0-3504 GCA_964478525.1 uncultured Bifidobacterium sp. | reverse complement strand
CCGGCGTGGCGCTGATGGAGATCGTCTCGGAACCCGATATCCGCACGCCCGAGGAGGCCGGTGCCTATCTGCGCAAGCTGCGCTCGATCCTGCGCTATCTGGGCACCTGCGACGGCAACATGGAGGAAGGGTCCATGCGCGCCGACGTCAACGTCTCGGTCCGCAAGCATGGGGAGGCGTATCGCACCCGCTGCGAGATCAAGAACGTGAACTCGGTCCGCTTCGTGATGCAGGCGATCGAGGCGGAGGCGGCGCGCCAGGTCGAGGTGTGGGAGTCCGGCGGGACGGTGGTGCAGGAAACCCGCCTGTTCGACAGCGCCCGCAACGTGACGCGGCCGATGCGCTCGAAGGAAGACGCGCACGATTATCGGTATTTCCCCGATCCCGACCTGCTGCCCCTGGTGCTGGACGAGGCGTGGATCGAGACGCTGCGCCGGGACTTGCCGGAACTGCCGGATGCGAAGAAGGCGCGGTTCATGGATGCGTTCGGCCTGACCGCCTATGACGCGGCGGTGCTGACGGCCGAGAAGGAGACCGCCGCCTTCTATGAAACCGTGGCCGGGGGGCGCGATCCGAAGATCGCCGCCAACTGGGTGATGGGCGATTTCTTCGCCGCGCTGAACCGCACCGGGCGCACGATCGAGGACCCGCCGGTGACGGCCTTGGATCTCGGCCGCCTGCTGGACCTGCTGGCCGACGGCACGATCAACGGCCGCATCGCCAAGGATGTGTTCGAGGCCATGGTCGCTTCCGGCAAGGACCCGGCCGCGATCGTCGCGGAGAAGGGGTTGAAGCAGGTCACCGACACCGGCGCGATCGATGCCGCGATCGCGGCGATCCTGGCCGCCAATCAGGACAAGGTGGCGGAGTATCGCGCCGGCAAGGACCGGCTGTTCGGGTTCTTCGTTGGCCAGACGATGAAGGCGATGGCGGGGAAGGGGAATCCGGCACTGATCAACGAGGCGTTGAAGAAGGCGCTGTCCTGATCTTGGGATTGTGGTGTCTGATTGTAACGAAATGCAATTCTGACAATGCTGTCTTCAAGTTTTGGGAGTAATCGTATCAAGACGGGAAATGGCCCGGACTCCGGTTCTTTGAGTACCTGTGTATGGCGATGTTGCGCTTGACTTCCGTCTTTTGCCTACTTAGATTCAGGGGACAGGAGACGATGGTGTTTCCCACGCATCATTACCTCCAAAGTCGACGGCGGCCGAACATCCGGCCGCCGTCTTCGTTTTCGCCACAGGTCTCGGAACGCAGGCCGGCACAGGCCAGCCACGCCGTCACCCCCGAACCGGACGATCAATCAATCGATCGAGAAACTCGTCCCGCACCCGCAGGCCGATTTCGCATTCGGATTCCGCACCGCGAAATGCGCGCCCATCAGCGCATCGGTGAAATCCAGCTCCGACCCGGCCAGCAGATCCAGGCTGGCGGAATCCACCAGCACCCGGGCCCCGGCCTTCTCGATCACCAGGTCGTCGGGCTGGACCGCCTGGTCCAGCTCGAACCGGTACTGGAAGCCGCTGCACCCGCCGGCCAGGACCGCCACGCGCAAAGCGGAGTCGCGGCCTTCGGCAGAGACGATCTCGGCGATGCGCGCTGCGGCGCGCTCGGTTATGGCGAATTGTTCCATGCCCCCAAGATAGGGCCATCCAGCGCGGAATTGAAGAGCAACCCGCACGGGTGGTATGCCCTGCGCCATGACCGGCCTCCAGCCCCTGGCTCCCTACGCCGTCGCGGCGGCGAACGCCCGCGGCCGGCTCCACGACGAGCCGGAAGCCCCCTCGCGCTCTCCCTGGCAGCGCGACCGCGACCGCGTCATCCATTCCTCGGCCTTCCGCAAGCTGCAGTACAAGACGCAGGTCTTCGTCAATCACGAAGGCGATTTCTACCGCACCCGCCTGACCCACAGCATCGAGGTGGCGCAGATCGCGCGCTCGGTCGCGCGGGAATTGTCGCTGAACGAGGACCTGACCGAGGCGCTGGCCCTGGACCATGACCTGGGCCATCCGCCCTTCGGCCATGCCGGCGAGGATGCGCTGAACCTCGCGATGCGCCCGCATGGCGGGTTCGACCACAACGCCCAGAGCCTGCGCGTCGTCACCCTGCTGGAAAGCCGTTATGCCGGCTGGGACGGGCTGAACCTGACCTGGGAGACGCTGGAAGGCCTGGTCAAGCATAACGGCCCGCTGCGCAGCCCGCCCGCCTATATCGCCGAATACAATGAACGCCACCGGCTGGACCTGAACACCAACGCCTCGGCCGAGGCGCAGGTGGCGGCCATGGCCGACGACATCGCCTATCACAGCCACGATCTGGATGACGGGCTGCGCGCGCGGTTGTTCGCCCCCGACGATCTGCGCCACCTGCCGGTGGTGGGCGATGCGCTGAAGGCGGCGCGCCTGTCCAGCCTGGACGTCCCCCCGCCGCGGCTGCGCCACGAAACCATCCGCCGCGTGATCAACACGCTGATCACCGACCTGGTCGGGGAGACCCGCGCGCGCCTGGCGAAGCTCGATCCCGCCAGCCCCGACGCGATCCGCAGGGCCCGCCAGCGCCTGGTCGGCTTCAGCCCGGCGATGGCGGATGCGAACCAGGCGATCAAGGACTTCCTGTTCGCCCGCATGTACCGCCACTGGCGGGTCAACCGCATGACCACCAAGGCGCGCCGCCTGACCGAGGAGCTGTTCCGGCTGCTGCTGGCCGACCCGACCCTGCTGCCCGATGACTGGCGCGCCCGCGCCGGCGAGGCCAACACGCAGCGCGCGGCCACCATCGTCGGCGACTACGTGGCCGGCATGACCGACCGCTATGCCATGGACGAACACCGCCGCCTGACCGATATCACCGTCAGCGGCTGACACCCGGCCCCCGCGCCACCCGACAAAACCAGCGAGACCGAGACCCAATGACCCATGACATCTATGCCCGCATGCGCGAGACCGTGCTGTCCGCCCTGCGCGGCATGGCGCCCGACCTGCCCGACGACGTGGCCGCCCGCGTCGAGGTGACCCCCGCCCGCGACCCCGCGCATGGCGACGTGGCGACCAACGCGGCCATGGTCTCGGCCAAGGCGCTGCGCCAGCCGCCGGCGAAGATCGCGGCCGGCATCGTCGCCTTCCTCGGCGAGGCGCCCGCGGTGGCCGAGGTCTCGATGGCGGGGCCCGGCTTCGTCAACATCCGCATCGAGCCGATGGCGCTGCGCGCGCTGCTGCCGGCGATCCTGCAGGCCGGGGAGAGCTTCGGGGATTCCACCGTCGGGGCCGGCGGGCGGGTGAACGTCGAGTACGTCTCGGCCAATCCGACCGGCCCGATGCATATCGGCCATTGCCGCGGTGCGGTGGTGGGCGACGCGCTCGCCAACCTGATGGCCAAGGCCGGGTTCGACGTGGTGAAGGAATACTACATCAACGATGCCGGCGTGCAGGTCACCGCACTGGCCTGGGCCGCGTACTGGCGCTATCTGCAGGCCATCGGGTCGGGCCTGACCGAGGCCGAGTT
>CAYZKM010000568.1:0-3504 GCA_964478525.1 uncultured Bifidobacterium sp. | reverse complement strand
CCTGCACGCGGTGGTTGACGTTGACGGTATTGATGTCGGCATCCGAGCCGAGCTCGAAGGAGACGCGCCGGGTGTAGGAGCCGTCGTTGCCGCTGACGCTTTTCATGTAGATCGCCTTGTCGACGCCGACGACCTGCGCCTCGATCGGCTGGGCGATGGTGGCTTCGACCACGGCGGCGGACGCGCCGGGATAGACGGTGGTGACCGAGACCTGCGGCGGGACGATGTCCGGATACTGGGCGATCGGGATCGCCAGCAGCGACAGCAGCCCGGCGATGGTGGTGACGATGGCGATGACCGCGGCGAGGCGCGGGCGGTCGATGAAGATGGCGGAGAACATGGGCTCAGCCGCGCCCCGAGGGTTTCACGGCGGGCGTCGCCTGGGGGGCGGGGTTGGCGAGCACCGGGGTGCCGGCGCGCAGCGCTTCCATCCCCTGCACGACGACCTGTTCCCCGCCGGACAGGCCGTCCTCGATGACGATGTCGGCGCCGGCGTCGGCGCCCGGCTTGACGCGCCGGACCACGGCCTTGCCGTTGTCGACCACGAACACGTACAGGCCCTGCTGGTCCAGGATCAGCGCCGCTTGCGGGATGACGATCTTCTGTTCCGGCTTCGTCGCCTCCACCACCACGCGGACCAGCTGCCCGTCGATCAGGGTGCCCTTGGGGTTGGGCATGGTGGCGCGCACCAGCACCGAGTCGGTGGCCCGGTTCACCGTGGTGTCGATGAAGTCGATCTTGCCGGTCTGGCCATAGACGGACCCGTCCGAGAAGCGCACCCGCACGGTCATCGCCTCGCCGGCGTTTTCCCGCGCGGCCTGGCGTTCCACGGTCAGGAATTCCTTCTGGCTGACCGGAAAGGTCACGTACATCGGGTCGCGGCTGACGATGGTGACCAGGATGCCGCTGTCGGGGCTGACGACATTGCCGCGGGTCAGCTTCGACCGCCCGGCCTCGCCGGTGATGGGCGAGATGATTTCCGTGTAGCCCAGATTGACCGTGGCGGTCTTGAGATTGGCATCGGCGGTGACGACGTTGCCCTGAGCGGTCTTCTCGGCCGCGATGCGTTCATCCAGCGTGGCGACGGCGGCGGCCGAGGTCTTCACCAGCTCCTCGGTGCGGGCGCGCTGGGCGGTGGCGTTGGCGAACTGTGCCTGGGCCTGCAGCAGGGCGCCGCGGGCCTGCTGGACGGCCGCCTCGAAGCTTTCCCGCTCGATCCGGTACAGCACCGCGCCTTCCTTGACGATCTCGCCGTCCCGGAACGCGACCGACTGGATGAAGCCGGTGATGCGGGCGCGGATGTCGACGCGCTCCACCGCCTCGACCCGGCCGACGAACTCGCTGGTGTCGGCCACCGCGCGCTTTTCCGCCACGACGACGCTGACCGGGATTGTGGTGGCCGGCTGGGCGTGGGCCGGTGGGGCGGCGGCCAGAAGAGCGAGCATTGCGAGGGTGGCGGGCAGGCGCATCTGGGTTCTCCCGGCGGCCGGGGCGACCGTGATCGGCACGGTTGCGGATCGGCTCAGACAGGCATCAGACACAGCCGGCCGGGTGGGGGCAAGCGGCGGGTGAAGACGCATCCGGCGCCGCCATCCCGATGGGAAGCGGCGGGAGGTGGCGCCGGTGTTTCACCCGCGGAACGGGTCGGTCAGGCCTGGACGACCCGCTGCGTCTGGATGCCCAGCCCCTCGACGCCCAGGCGCATCACATCGCCCGGCTTCAGGTAGACGGGTTCCGGCTTCATGCCGGACCCGACGCCGGGCGGCGTGCCGGTGGCGATCACATCGCCCGGGTGCAGGGTGATGAAGTGGCTGACATAGGACACCAGCTTGACCACGCCGAAGATCATCGTCTTCGTCGAGCCGTTCTGCATCTTCTTGCCGTTCACCTCGGTCCACAGCGCCAGGTTCTGCGGGTCGGCGACCTCGTCGCGCGTCACCATCCACGGCCCCGTCGGGCCGAACGTGTCGTGGCCCTTGCCCTTGTCCCAGGTGCCGCCGCGCTCGATCTGGAACGCACGCTCGCTGACGTCGTTGCAGACGCAGTAGCCGGCGACATGGTCCAGCGATTCGGCTTCCGGGATATACCGGGCCTGCTTGCCGATCACGATGCCGAGCTCGACTTCCCAGTCGAGCTTGGTGGAGCCGCGGGGGCGGAGGACGTCGTCGTTCGGGCCGGTGAACGCGCCCAGCGACTTGATGAAGACGATCGGTTCCTTGGGCAGCGGCATGCCGACCTCGGCCGCGTGGTCGGCATAGTTCAGGCCGATGCAGATGTAATTGGTCGGGCGCACGACGCAGGGGCCGATGCGGGGATTGCCCTCGACCTTGGGCAGCGTCTTGGGGTCGATGCCGCGCAGCATGTCCAGCTGCGGGGCCGACAGGGTGAACCCGTCGATATCGCGCACGACGGCGGCCAGGCAGCGCATGTCGCCGTTGGCATCCAGCATGGCCGGGCGTTCGGCGCCGGCAGGGCCGTAGCGGAGCAGTTTCATCTGGAGAGTCCCCCCGTGGTTACAGTGTCAGCCCGCCGTCGATGACCACGGCCTGGCCGGTGATGAATTGTGCCGCATCAGAGGCCAGATAGACAGCCAGGGCGGCGATTTCCTCGGGCGTGCCCAGCCGGCCCATCGGCTGGCGGGCGACGAAGGCGGCGCGGGCGGCATCCATCGACCCGGCCGCGCCCGCGTTCACCGCGATGCGGTCGTCCAGGCTGGGGGTCTGCACCGTGCCCGGGCATAGCGCGTTGCAGCGGATGCCGCGGGTCACATAGTCGGCGGCCACCGACCGGGTCATGCCGATCACCGCCGCCTTGGTGGCGGAATAGACGAAGCGGCTGGGCACGCCCTTCAGGCTGGACGCGACCGAGGCCATGTTCAGGATTACCCCCTGCCCGCGGTCCAGCATCCCCGGCAGGAAGGCGCGCATGGTGCGGAACATCGACCGGCAGTTCAGCTCGAACCCGAAGGACCACTCGTCGTCCGTCGCCTGCTCGATGCTGCCCTGGTGCACGAAGCCCGCGCAGTTGAACAGGATGTCGACCGGGCCGGCATCGCGGGCGGCGGCGGCGACGGCGGCGGCGTCCAGCACATCGAGCGTGGCGGTGCGGATGCGGTCCGAGGCGATCTCGCCCACCTTGGCGGCGTTGATGTCGGTGGCGATCACCCGCGCCCCGGCCGCGGCGAAGGCGAGCGCGGTGGCGCGCCCGATCCCCTGCGCCGCGGCGGTGACGAAGGCGGTCTTTCCGGTCAGTGCGGACATGGGTGTTTCTTCCGGGTCGGGCGGGGCGGTGGATGCGCTTCCGTCTAGCGCGCTTTCCGGCTGACCGTAAACGGTCAGCGCGCGCTATCTTATTGTCTGATCGCATGATTCACCCGCTGCCACGGTTCCGCTCAGCGGGATCATGCTCTGGCGCGCTTTCCGGCTGACCGTAAACGGTCAGCGCGCGCCATCTTATTGTCTGATCGCATGATTCACCCGCTGCCACGGTTCCGCTCAGCGGGAT
>CAYZKM010000567.1:0-3521 GCA_964478525.1 uncultured Bifidobacterium sp. | reverse complement strand
TTTGATCGCATGATTCACACGCTGCCACGGTTCCGCTCAGCGTGATCATGCTCTGGGCGCGCCGGCCGATCGCGTGCGTCCCCCGCAGCCCGCCGCCCCGCTCGCTGTGCGTCTGCGCCAGTCCCGGCGCGCGATCCGGCGCGCGGTGCTTTGCGTGGCGCGGCGGACGGTGCGATAAAGTGCGGGATGCGTGTGCTTCATCACCTTCCGTTGTCGCCGTACTGCCGCAAGGTCCGCCTGGTCATGGCGGAAAAGCGGCTGACATTCGAGCTGCGGCTTGAAAAGGCGTGGGAACGGCGCGCCGACTACCTGGACCTGAACCCGGCCGGCACCGTCCCGACACTGATCGAGGACAACGGCATGGTGGTGCCCGATTCGACGGTGATCTGCGAATACCTGGACGAGGCCTATCCCGATTCCGGCCTGATGGGCCGCACCCTGGCCGAACGGGTGGAGGTGCGCCGCCTCGCCGCCTGGTTCGACGGGAAATTCGCCTCCGAGGTCACGCAGAACCTGTTCGGCGAGAAGATGATGCGCCGGATGACCAAGCGCGGCAATCCCGACCCGGCCGCGATCCGCACCGGCTATGTCGCGCTGCGCTACCACCTGGAATATATCGGCTGGCTGGCCGAGACCCGGAAATGGCTGGCTGGCGGCAATCTGTCGCTGGCCGATTTCGCCGCCGCCGCGCATCTGTCGTCGCTGGACTATATCGGCGATGTGGACTGGAGCCTCTCGCCCGCGGCCAAGGACTGGTATGCGCGGATGAAGTCCCGGCCCAGCTTCCGCCCGCTGCTGTCCGACCGCGTGCCCGGTGCCGTGCCGCCGGCCCATTACGACGACCTGGATTTCTGACCCGCCGCCGGCCGGATGTATTGCGGGATGGTTTCATTTGGATCAAAAAAGTAGCGTTCCCCGCCGCCCCGGCCTATTCATCCCGCCATTGCAGCGTTTCATTGGAGACCGTGTCATGCGCAGCCTTTTCAGGGCGGCACTCGCGACTGGCCTGTGCGCCACATCGGCGTGGACGCCGGCCCGCGCGGCACCGGTCTTCGACCTGACCTTCATCGGCGGGACGCCGGCGCAGGCCAGGGCGGGGTTTCTGGAAGCCGCGCGCATCTGGTCCGCGGCCTTCACCGACACCGTCACCGTGCGGCTGACCGTCGGCACCGGGACCCTGGGCACCGGCATCCTGGCGTCCACCGGATCGGCGGAAAGCCGTTTCACCTATGATGCCTTCAGGACCGCCATGGCAGCCGACGCGAAAACCCGGGCCGACGCGGCGGCGGTCGCCGGCCTGCCGGCGGGGTCGTCGTTCTCGGTGTTCATGAATGAAACGACTGACAATCCCAACGGGGCGGGCAGCGCGACACCCTATGTGGACCGGGCGGGCGCGAACAACCAGGCCATCACGATGACCAGCGCGAACGCCAAGGCGCTGGGCCTGACGCCGGTCGCGCAGAAGGTCGATGGCTGCCAGTCGAACTGCGATGGCTTCATCGAGTTCAACAGCATCTACGCCTATGACTACGATCGTTCGGACGGTGTGGCGCGCGGGACCTTCGACTTCGTCGGCCTTGCGATCCACGAGATCGGCCATGCGCTGGGCTTCGTCAGCGGCGTCGATGTCCTGGATACCAACTCCTCGTCCAGCTATTACCCGGCCGATCAGTTCACCTATGTCGCGCCGCTGGACATGTTCCGCTGTTCGGCCGCATCGGTCGCGGCGGGGGCGGATATCGACTTCACCGCCGACCGGCGGACGAAGGATTTCTCGCTGGATGACTGCGCCTCGGTGCTGGCCACGTTCTCGACCGGTGCCGTGCATGGCGATGGGCGGCAGGCCAGCCATTGGCAGGATTCCCTGGGATACGGGATCATGAGCCCGACCGCCGCGCCGGGGACGATGCTGGGCGTGTCGGACCTGGACCGCACGGCGCTGGATGTCATCGGATGGGACCTGGCCTCGGGCGGTGAGCCGTCGGGGCTTGTGGTGGCGGTGCCCGAGCCGGTGGGGCTGCTGGCGGCCGGGGGCTGGGTTGCCGGGCTTGCGATAGTCCGCTGGCGGCGGTCCCGGTTCGCGCGGCGGGACGGGCAAACACCGCGATTGCGGGACGCTGGCCCTGGACGTGGCGGCTAGCGCATGATCCCGCTGAGCGGAACCGTGGCAGCGGGTGAATCATGCAATAAAACAATGCGCTAGCGCGCGCTGACCGGTTATGGTCAGCGCACGCTACAGCGGGCGGGCGAAGCTCAGCTCGTGGCCGTCGGGGTCGCGGATGTGGAAGAAGCGCTCGCCCCATGGCGCGTCGCGCGGCGCGCCCGCCGGAGTGTATCCGGCCGCCACTGCGCGGGCATGGGCCGCATCGACGTCGTCGACATGGAAGATCGCGCGCCCCCATCCGGTTTCCGGGCGCGCCGGCCCGCTGGTGGTGACGTTCAGAAACCCGGATCCGGCGAAGAAGCTGGTGAACGATGCCTCCGGCCCGCCATATTTCAGGCGGAACCCCATCGCCAGGTAGAACGCCACCGATTGCGCCATGTCGGCGGTGAACAGCGTGATGGCGCTGATGCTCTCGATCATGCGGTCTGCCGCGCGGTCAGGCCCAGCTCGCCGGTCATCGTTTCGCGCATGATGAATTTCTGCATCTTGCCCGTCACCGTCATGGGGAAATCATCGACGAACTTGATATAGCGCGGCACCTTGTAGTGGGCGATCTGGTCCTTGCAGAACGCCTTGATGTCATCGGCCGTCGCGGTCTGCCCGGCGCGCAGCTTGACCCAGGCGCACAGCTCCTCGCCGAAGCGCGGATCGGGCACGCCGAACACCTGCACATCCTGGATGGCGGGATGGCGATACAGGAACTCCTCGATCTCGCGGGGGTAGATGTTCTCTCCGCCGCGGATCACCATGTCCTTGATGCGCCCGACGATGTTGCAGTACCCGTCGGCATCCATCGTCGCCAGGTCGCCGGTGTGCATCCAGCCGTTGCGATCGATCGCCTGCGCGGTGCGCTCCTGATCATCCCAGTAGCCCAGCATCACGGAATAGCCGCGGGTGCAGAATTCGCCGGCGGTGCCGCGCGGCACGATGCGGCCCTCGGAGTCGACGATCTTGATCTCCACATGCGGGTGCGCCCGCCCGACGGTCGAGGTCTGTTTCTCCAGCGTGTCGCCGATCAGGGTCTGGGTCGATACCGGGCTGGTTTCCGTCATGCCATAGCCGATGGTCATCTCGGTCAGGTGCATGTCGCGGATGCAGCGGCGCATGACCTCGATCGGGCAGGGGGCGCCGGCCATCATGCCGGTGCGCAGGCTGGTCAGGTCGAAGCGCGCGAAGTCCGGATGATCGAGTTCGGCGATGAACATCGTCGGCACGCCATACAGCGACGTGCAGCGTTCATCATGCACGGTCTGCAGCGCGACCAGCGGGTCGAACCCCTCGCCCGGCAGCACGATCGCCGCGCCATGGGTCAGGCAGGCCATGCAGCCGATGACCATGCCGAAGCAGTGATACAGCG
>CAYZKM010000566.1:0-3526 GCA_964478525.1 uncultured Bifidobacterium sp. | reverse complement strand
GGGGGACCCATCGAAATCCGCCGCGACCGCCACCACCAGGCTGCCGACCGTGGGGTCATGCGCCATCGACATCGCCGCCGGCGCGAACGGCGTATCCGGGCGCAGGCAGGCGAGGTTCAGCACCTGCTCCCGCCCGGCCCCACGTGCCGGCGCCAGCGTCCCACCCGGGCGCACCAGCGTATAGCCGTCCTGCGGCGGCAGGGCCTGGTCGGGCGCGACCACCGAATCGGGCAGCCAGTGGATGCCCGTGATGTGGCGGTTCGGCCCGACCCGGATGGCAAGCACCATCGGCGCCGCATGCGCCACGATGGCCGCGATCGAGTCGGACAACCCCGCCAGGGATAGCGTCATGCCGGCCTTCCATTCAGGCACCGGGTGGTTCAGGGCCGGTGCGGATCATTCCCGTTGGTATATCCCAATCTATACACGCTCCCTGCAAGCCAAACGGTTTCAGTCGCACTTATTTCCGGCGCAATTATTCCCGGCCCCGCCGCCCGGCCGGACAGCGGGGGAACGGCGCCGGCAGGATACCGCGTCAGGCTGCACCCGTGATGTAATGGTCCTTGTACTGGTCACGCAGCGCGGTCTTCTGCAGCTTGCCCGTCGCGGTATGCGGCAGCGCCGGTACCACCACCACCTGGTCGGGCAGCCACCATTTCGCGACCTGCCCCTCGTAGATCGCCAGCACCGAGGCCGGGTCCACCGTGTGCCCCGGGCGCGCCACAACCAGCAGTAGAGGCCGCTCATCCCATTTCGGATGGCGCGCGGCGATCACCGCCGCCTCGGCCACGTCGGGGTGGGACACCGCGATGTTCTCCAGCGTGATCGAGCTGATCCACTCGCCGCCCGACTTGATCACGTCCTTCGAGCGGTCGGTGATCTCCATGAAGCCGTCGGCGTCGATGGTCGCCACGTCGCCGGTGGCGAACCAGCCATCGGCGTCCAGCGCGCTGCCCGCCGGGTCGCCGAAATACCCGCTGGTCACCCACGGGCCCTTCACCTTCAGATCGCCGAACGCCGAGCCGTCCCAGGGCAGTTCGGCGCCGTCGCCGTCGACGATCTTCATGTCCAGGCCGGGCAGGATGCGGCCCTGCTTCATCGTGTGCGCGGTCAGGGCCGCCCCGGTCAGGCCCGCCTGCGCCGGCTTGGGCGCGTTGTAGGTGCCGACCGGGCTCAGCTCGGTCATGCCCCAGCCATGCTCGACCGTCACGCCGAACTCCTCGCGGAAGGCATCGACCAGCAGGGGCGGGGCGGCCGATCCGCCGGTCATGATGCGCGGGTGGTGTTGCAGCGTCTCGCCGCTGGAACGCAGGTGCTGCAGCAGCCCCAGCCACACCGTCGGCACCCCGCACGTCATCGTCACCCGTTCGGTATTCAGCAGCTCCGACAGGCTTTTGCCGTCCAGATGCCGCCCGGGCATCACCATCGAGGCGCCGGTCAGCGCGCTGGCATAGGGGATGCCCCAGGCGTTGACATGGAACATCGGCACCACGGGCAGGATGCGGGTGGTCGCGCGCATCGCGATCACGTCGGGCAGGGCGATGGCATAGGCGTGCAGGGTCGTGGACCGGTGGCTGTACAGCACACCTTTCGGCCGCCCGGTGGTGCCGGAGGTATAGCACAGCGCGCTGGCGCTGTTCTCGTCGAAGGACGGCCAGGCATAATCCTCGTCCGCCGCGTCCATCAGCGTGTCATAGCAGTGCAGCGTCATGCCCGGCGCCAGCGTCACCTCGGGCATGTTGGCGGCGTCGGTCATCATCACGACATGGCGGACATGGTCCTTGATCGCCGGCGCGACCGCGGTCAGCAGCGGGGCGAAGCTGGTATCGGCGAACAGCACCTTGTCGGACGCGTGGTTGACGATATAGGCGATGTCATCGGGATGCAGGCGCGGGTTGATCGTGTGGCAGATCGCCTGCATGCCCGGCGCGGCGTAGTACACCTCCAGGTGCCGGTACCCGTTCCAGGCCAGCGTGCCGACCCGGTCATGCGCCGCCACCCCCAGCGTCTGCAGCACGCGCACCAGCCGGCGGGATCGGCGCTCCACCTCGGGCCAGGTATAGCGATGGGTGGTGCCCTCGTGGTTGCGCGATACCACCTCGGCGCTGCCATGGTGGCGCGCGGCATGGGTCAGCAGCGACGAGATCATCAGCGGGTAGGTTTGCATCAGCCCAAGCATCGGTCCCTCCGGGTCGGTTTGGCGTGTTGCTCCACGCCTGTGTGGCGATCATACGGTACGTTCTCGGTCTTGGATGCAGGAGGAACGCAATGAAACCGGTCATGATCGTAACGGGCGGCAGCCAGGGGATCGGCGCCGCCGTGGCCCGCCTGGGCGCGGCGCGCGGCTTTGCCGTCGCATTGACCTACCAGACCAACCGGGCGCTGGCCGACCGGGTCGTGGCCGACATCGCCGGGACGGGCGGCAAGGCGATCGCGGTGCAGGCGGAAATGGGCGACGAGGCCTCGATCCTGGCGCTGTTCGCCACCGTCGACCGCGAACTCGGCCCGGTCACGGCGCTGGTCAACAATGCCGGCGGGCCCGGGCCCACCTGCAGGCTGGACGACGTCACCGCCGACATCGTCGACGAGGTGATGCGCGTCAATGTCCGCGCCCCGTTCCTGACGATCCGCGAGGCGATCCGGCGCATGGCCACCGACCTCGGCGGCCCGGGCGGGTCGATCGTGAACGTCTCCTCCCGCGCCTCCGAGATCGGTGGGGCCAATGAATGGGTCCATTACGCGGCATCGAAGGGCGCGCTCGACAGCCTGACCATCGGCGCGGCGCGCGAACTTGCCCCGCGTGGCATCCGGGTCAACGCGGTGAACCCCGGCCTGATCGAGACCGACCTGCACGCCCGCGCCGGCCTGCCCGAGCGGCTGGTGAAGCTGGTGGGCGGCGTGCCGATGGGCCGCACCGGGTCCGCCGAAGAGGTGGCCGAGGCGATCCTGTGGCTGCTTTCGGACGCCGCGTCCTATATGACAGGGATCCTGGTCCCAATTTCCGGAGGACGCTGATGGAACCGAAGACAGCGCTGATCGTCGGCGCGGGGGCGGGGCTGAGTGCCTCGCTGGCCCGCCGCTTCACCAAGGCGGGGATGCAGGTCGCGCTCGCGTCGCGCAACCCCGACCGGCTGGCCCGCCTGGCGCAGGAGACCGCCGCCGTGACCTTCGCCTGCGAGGCGACCGAGCCCGAGGAGGTGGCCGCGCTGTTCGAGGTCGTCGTCACCACCATCGGCGCGCCCGACATCGTGGTCTACAACGCCTCGGCCCGCGCCCGCGGCCCGGTCACCGACCTCGATCCGGCCGAGGTGGCGAACGCCATCGCCGTGTCCGGCTATGGCGGCTTCCTGGTCGCACAGCAGGCGGCCCGGCTGATGGTGCCGCGCGGACAAGGGGCGATCCTGCTGACCGGGGCCTCGGCCAGCGTCAAGGGCTATGTGCACTCGGCGGCCTTCGCGATGGGCAAGTTCGCCCTGCGCGGCCTGGCGCAGAGCATGGCCCGCGAACTGGCGCCCAAGGGCGTGCA
>CAYZKM010000565.1:0-3528 GCA_964478525.1 uncultured Bifidobacterium sp. | reverse complement strand
CTGAACGAGGCCCGTATCGAGGCGATGGCCCGCGGGCTGGAGGATGTCGCCGACCTGCCCGATCCGCTGGGGCGCACCCTGGCCGAGTGGACACGCCCGAACGGGCTGCGCATCCGGCGCATCGCCACGCCGATCGGGGTGATCGGCATGATTTATGAAAGCCGGCCGAATGTCGGCGCGGATGCCTCGGCGCTGTGCCTGAAGTCGGGCAATGCCGTGATCCTGCGCGGCGGGTCCGAGAGCACGAACTCGGCCCGCGCGATCAACGTGGCGCTGCAGGCGGGGCTGACGGCGGCGGGGTTGCCGGCGGCCTGCATCCAGGTCGCGCCCAACGCGGATCGCGCCTATGTCGCCGCCATGCTGGCCGGGGCCGGGCTGATCGACCTGATCATCCCGCGCGGCGGCAAGGGCCTGGTGGAGCGCGTGCAGCGCGAGGCGCGCGTGCCGGTGCTCGCGCATGCCGAGGGGCTGTGCCACACCTATGTCCACGCCGCCGCCGATCCGGACATGGCGCGCCGCATCGTGGCCAATGCGAAGATGCGCCGCACCGGCATCTGCGGGGCGACCGAGACCCTGCTGATCGACCGTGCCATCGCGCCCGCCCTGCTGGGCCCGATCGTGGCCGATCTGCGCGCGCTGGGCTGCGCGTTCCGCGCCGACGCCGCCGCGCGCGCGATCATGCCCGACCTGACCGCTGCCAACGATGGCGATTTCGACACCGAGTGGCTGGATGCGGTCATCTCGGTCGCGGTCGTCGACGGGCCGGAGGCGGCGCTGGCGCATATCGCCCGCCATGGCAGCGAGCATACCGATGCGATCATCACCGAGGACCAGGCGGTGGCCGAGGCGTTTCTGGCCGGGCTGGACAGCGCCGTCGGCATCTGGAACGCGTCCACCCAGTTCTGCGACGGCGGAGAGTTCGGTTTCGGTGCCGAGATCGGCATCGCCACCGGGCGGATCCATGCCCGTGGGCCGGTGGGGCTGGAGCAGCTGACCACCTATCGCTACCTGATCCTGGGCACCGGGCAGGTGCGGCCCTGACCACGCGGACGGTGCCGGATCCGGTCCCGCGCTTTGGGGACCGGCGGCGGATGCGGATCGGCCTGCTGGGCGGATCGTTCAACCCCGCCCATGAAGGCCACCGGCTGGTGGCCGATGCGGCGCGCCGGACCCTGCGGCTGGACCAGGTGTGGCTGCTGGTGTCGCCGGGCAATCCGCTGAAGCCCCGTGCCGGCATGGCCCCGATGGCGCAGCGGATGGCCAGTGCGCGCCGGATCGCCGACGGGCGCCGGGTCGTCGCGACCGGCATCGAGGCCGCCTACGGCACGCGCTTCACCGTCGATACGATGGCACGGCTGCTGCGGCATTTCCCTCGCGCGCGCTTCGTATGGCTGATGGGGGCCGATATCCTGTCCCAGTTGCCGCGCTGGCGCCGCTGGCAGAGCATCGTCGCGCGTCTGCCATTTGTCGTGCTGCCCCGACCGGACTATACCCGGCCCGCCCTGGCGGGGCAGATCGCGCACCGGCTGCGCCATGCGCGCCGCCGGGGCCGGCAGGCCGCGCTGCTGCCGGGTTGCGCCCCGGGCTGGGCGTTCTCGCCCGGTCGCCAGACCGCCGTCTCGTCCACAGCTCTTCGTGCCGCAGCCGGCAAAGGAACCGTGCCATAGCCTCGCCACCCAAAGCCCCGCCTTCCCCCGCCCGCCACCGACCCGCGCCCCGCAAGCGCGCCGCGAAGCCGGCCCTGCCGGAGGCCCCCGCCGCACCAGGCACACCGCGGAAGAAGACCATCGCCGCCGGACCGAAGCTGGCTTCGGACGCGCCGCCGAAGAAGGCCGGCGTCCCGCGGAAGCGTGCGCCGAAGGTGAAGCTGGCGCCGTCGGAACTGGACCGGCTGCAGGGGGTCGTGATCGCCAGCCTGGAAGACGACAAGGCCGAGGCGATCGTGACCCTGGACCTGACGGGCAAGGCGATGTTCTGCGACCGGATGGTGATCGCGACCGGGCTCGCGGATCGCCAGATCAGCGCCATGGCGATGCATCTGAAGGAGAAGCTGCACGAGGCCGGGCAGAAGCGCGTGCAGATCGAGGGTGCCAACGGCTCGGACTGGGTGCTGATCGATGCCGGGGACATGGTCGTGCACCTGTTCAAGCCGGACGCGCGGGCGCTGTATGCGCTGGAGAAGATGTGGGGTCAGGACCTGGACGAGACGACATAGGACGCGGACCGGTCCCGGCCGGTTTTCCGATCCCGACGCTAGCGCGCTTTGCGGCTGACCGTAACCGGTCAGCGCGCGCTATCTTATTGTCTGATCGCATGATTCACCCGCTGCCACGGTTCCGCTCAGCGGGATCATGCTCTGGCGCGCTTTCCGGCTGACCGTAAACGATCAGCGCGCGTTATCTTATTGTTTGACCGCATGATTCACCCGCTGCCACGATTCCGCTCAGCGGGATCATGCTCCTAAACCCTGAACAGATCGTCGACGGCTGCCAGCACCTGCGCGACGGCGATGTCCTCCATCCGTTTCGACGGACCGATGACCGCGGCCGCCATCCGCCCGGCTGGACCGTATTCGGTGGCATTCGTCGGACCGAACAGGCCCAGCGTCGGCGTCCCCGTCGACGCGGACAGATGCATCAGCCCCGAGTCGTTGCCCACGAACAACGCAGCCCGGCCCAGGCAGGCCGCGGCCTCGGGCAGCGAGAGGCAGCCGACCAGATCGATCGCGCCCGGCAACGCCCGCAGCACCGGCGCCGCCATCGCCCGCTCGGCCTCGCCCGGCCCGGCGAGCACCGCGGCGACCGCGCCGGGCAAGCGGTCTCGTGCCAGGGCGTGGAACAGCGTGACGAAGCGGTCCGCCGGCCAGACCTTCGGTCCCCAGTTCGCCGTCGGAGCCAGCACGATCACCGGGTGGGCGGCGGGCAGCAGGGCGCCTGCCCGTGCCTGGTCCGCCGGCGCCGTCCAGGCCACCGGCAGCGGGACCGTTGCCAGCCCCAGGATCGCCGCCAGCTCCACCGTCTTGTGCCCGTCCAGTCGCCGCCGCATCACCGCGCGCCGCCGTGTCGGCACCAGCCACGACAGCGCCGACGACCGGATGTCCACCACCAGGTCCCACCAGCGCGCGACCGTCGCCGCCCACAGCCCCAGCCAGTGGCGGCCATACGGGCGCTTCCGCAACACGATCGTCCGTTCCCGGTTCGGCATGCGCGCGAACACACCCTCGGCCACCGGGCCACACACCACGGTGATCCGCGCCGCCGGCCAGGTCCGGATCAGATGGTCCAGCAGCCCGGTCGACAGCACGGCATCGCCCAGCCGGTTGGAAGTGATGAACAGGATACGCATGCGCGCCCCGCTTAGAGCATGATCACGCTGAGCGGAACCGTGGCAGCGGGTGAATCATGCGATCAGACAATAAGATAGCGCGCGCTGACCGTTTACGGTCAGCCGGAAAGCGCGCCAGAGCATGATCCCGCTGAGCGGAATCGTGGCAGCGTGTGAATCATGCGATCAGACAATAAGATAGCG
>CAYZKM010000564.1:0-3532 GCA_964478525.1 uncultured Bifidobacterium sp. | reverse complement strand
CGTGAGGCCCACCGCGTGTGCCAACTTCATTCGCCATGCCGGATATTTCCAGTCACCGGGGAAGCGGTCCAGACGAGTGGGACCACCTCTGCTCATCCGTGGCTCACCGACGTTATTCCCTATTTATTGTCTCCGGTGCGAGGCACCGACTGCCCATGTTATATTCGTAATCGTATTGTCCAACAGTCCCATTCAGGATCGCAATCGGCTACAAAATGCAGATCATGAATGGGTCGTTGGCCATCTATTCTTCGGCTTGGTCTAGCAGCGACGCCGGATGCGTCTCGACGATGGTGGCGAGGAGGGCGCGGTTCTTCTGCGACAGCACGTGGGCGAAGCTCTCCATCGACGAGAACCATACCTTCGGCTCATCGGCGCCCGGCTTCAGCTCGCCGCGCGCGATCGCCATGGTCCGCGCCTTGAACTCGTCATAGGAGGCGATCCCAATTTTCATCGTCGTCATGGGCGCGGCTCCGGCGTCACGTGCAGCAAAACGCCCGCCTGCTTTTGCAGATAGCCGATCACCCCGAACAGGTTGCGGGCCTGCGGGTTGCCGCGCGGGCCGAACATGCGGATCAGGCTCTTCGGCGGTGTGTCCGTCGCTTCGGCCAGCTTCTCGAAGCCGACCGTCGCCTTGATGTAGTCGCGCAGGATCGCCTTCCCGGTGTCCACGTCGCCGGTCAGCATGGTGTCGATCCCTTCGCGCAGCAATGCCGCCGCGAAATCGGGATCGCGCGCCACGCGGCTTTGCACCAGGTCCTTGACGCTCTTCGTCAATGCCATCTTCCGCCTCCGTTCATCGCGCTTTCGGCCGCCGCCGCTTGTAGTCCGCCCACAGGGCCTTGGCCGTCTCGATATCGCGCTGCTGCCGCCGCTTGGTTCCACCCGTCAGCAGGATCACCAGCACGTCGCCGTCCCGCCCGAAATACACCCGGTAACCAGGCCCCCAATCGAGGCGGTATTCGAGAACCCCCTCCCCTACCCCCTTGACGTTCGACAGGTTGCCTTGCTCGACGCGCGCCAAGGCGACCGAGACCTTTGCCGCCGCCGCTGCATCGAGGCCGGAGAACCAGTCTTCAAATGGACTCTCCCCGTCGCTTCCGAGGTAGTAGCGCAACTCGATCATGGACAAAGGTAACACAAAAGTTACCCATATTCAAGCCTGATCGCGGGCGCGTCCCGCCCGATAGGCGGCGGGCCAGCCACCTAGCGGCCGCCCGCTGTCAGATGCCCACCAGGCCGCGGGCGAAGTCGCCGGCGTCGAACGGGCGCAGGTCGGTGGCCTTCTCGCCCACGCCCACGGCGTGAACCGGCAGGCCGAACGTCTCGGCCAGCGCCACCACGATCCCGCCGCGCGCGCTGCCGTCCAGCTTGGTCACCACCAGGCCGGTCACCGCCACCATCTCCTTGAACACCTTCACCTGCTGCACGGCGTTCTGGCCCGTCGTCGCGTCCAGGACCAGCAGGACCGAGTGCGGCACCGTCTCGTCCTGCTTGCGCAGCACGCGGATGATCTTCGCCAGCTCGTCCATCAGCGCGGCCTTGTTGTGCAGCCGCCCGGCGGTGTCGATCAGCAGCACATCCGCCTGATCGTTGCGCGCGCGGGTCAGGGCGTCGAACGCCAGCCCGGCCGAATCCGCGTTCTGCCCGCCGGCCACCACCACCGCGCCGGTGCGCTCCCCCCAGAACTGCAGCTGCTCCACCGCCGCGGCGCGGAACGTGTCGCCGGCGGCCATCACCACGCGCTTGCCGTCGTCCCGGTACTGTTGCGCCAGCTTGCCGATCGTCGTCGTCTTGCCGGTGCCGTTCACGCCGACCACCAGAACGACATGCGGCTTCTTCGCGGGGTCCAGCACCAGGGGTTGGGCGACCGGGGTCAGGATCGCGGCGATCTCCTCGGCCAGCGCCTGCCTGATCTCCTCGTCGGTGACTTCCTTGCCGAAGCGGGTGCGGCGGAACTCGGCGATCACCCGCGCGGCCGCATCGACACCCAGGTCCGCGGCCAGCAGCAGGTCCTCCAGCTCCTCCAGCGCCTCGTCGTCCAGGCGGCGCTTCTTGAAGACGGCGGTGATGCTTTCGGTGATCTTGGTCGTGCTGCGCGACAAGCCTTCCTTGAGGCGCGAGAAGAACCCACCCAGTGCCATCAGGCTGCCTCCGCCAGCAATCCGTCGCCGGTCATGCCGGTCACCCGGGCCGGGATCAGGCGCCCGGCCGCGATCGGGGCCGACAGGCGCACCGGCGCGAAATGTTCGCTGTGCCCGGTCTGGCCGGTTTCGGTCAGCAGCGACACCACCCTGCCCTGCTGATGCGCATAGAACCGCGCCGCCGCCGCCTGCCCGGCCGCGCGCAGGCGGGCGGCGCGGTCGCGACGCGCGGGCTTCGGGATGGCGGGCATGCGGGCGGCCGGCGTGCCCGGGCGTTCGCTGTAGGGAAACACGTGCAGGAACGGCAGGTCGGCATCGGTGACGAAGGCCAGCGTTTCGGCGAACATCGCCTCGGTCTCGGTCGGGAAGCCGGCGATCAGGTCGGCGCCGATGGCGATGCCGGGCCGCAGCGCGCGGGCCCGGGCGATCACCGCGCGCGCATCCCCCGCCAGGTGCCGCCGCTTCATCCGCTTCAGGATCAGATCGCTGCCCGCCTGCAATGACAGGTGCAGATGCGGCATCAGCCGCGGCTCCTCGGCCAGCAGGCGCCACAGATCGTCGTCGATGGCGGCGGGGTCGATCGAGGACAGGCGCAGCCGCGGCAACTCCGGCACCAGGGCCAGCATCCGCCGCGCCATCTGGCCCAGGCTGGGCTGGCCCGGCAGGCCCGCGCCGTAGGAGGCGATGTCGACCCCGGTCAGCACGATCTCCTGGTATCCCGCGGCGACCAGGGCACGCACCTGATCGACGATGGCACCGATCGGCACTGACCGGTTGGGGCCGCGTCCGAACGGAATGATGCAGAAGGTGCAGCGATGGTCGCAGCCCTGCTGCACCTGCACGAAGGCGCGGGCACGGCCGGCGAACTCGGTGACCAGGTGCGGGGCGGTGTCGCGCGCGGCCATGATGTCGGTGACGATGCCGGGCGCGCCGGGCACCCAGCTTTCCGCGCGCAGCTTGTCCTCGTTGCCCAGCACGCGGGCGACGTTCGGCAGCGCGGCCCAGGCCGCCGGATCGATCTGCGCGGCACAGCCGGTGACGACGATGCGGGCACCCGGCCTCTCCCTCGCGACCCGCCTGATCGCCTGCCGCGCCTGCCGTTCGGCTTCCCCCGTCACGGCACAGGTGTTGACGATCACGGTGTCCGTCAGCGCCGCGGCGTGGCCGCGCATCACCTCGCTCTCATAGGCGTTCAGCCGGCAGCCGAAGGTCAGGATTTCCACGCTCATGACGGGTAGCTGTCCAGGTCCAGCGTGCCCGCATAGGCGGTGGCGACGGGGCCGGTCATCAGCACATGGCCGTCCTCGCGCCAGGCGATCTCCAGCGCGCCGCCATCGACCTCGACCATCGCGCGGCGCTGGGTCAGCCCGCGGCGCACGGCATTGACC
>CAYZKM010000563.1:0-3539 GCA_964478525.1 uncultured Bifidobacterium sp. | reverse complement strand
ATCGTGCCGGTGAACACATAGGTCGGCGGCCCGAGGTCGTAGACCGGCGCATACCCCGGTGCGGGGTCGAAATAGCGGTGGTCGACCCCGCTGCTGACGCCGCGGATGCGCGCCGCGCAGTCCGGCATCTGGGCGGCCAGGATCGCGGCCTCGGCGTCGGAGACGAAGCTGGCCAGGTCGCATTCCCGCGCGATGCGGTGTTCCAGCGCCGAGACCTTCCGCCATTCCCGCCGGTAGATGAAGCGCATGGGCCCAGACGCGGCATCGGCATAGGCGCGCCATTTTTCCGAATCGACATCGGCCAGGTCGACGATCCGCAGCCCGGTCTTCGGCAGGTCCAGGATGTAGGGTGCCATGTTCGAGGAGTTGACGAAGATCACCTCCGGGCGGACGCGGGTGACCAGGTCGCGCACCCAGCGCGCCAGGCCGCCATCGCGGAAGAACGTGACGCTGAGCGCATCGCCGGTCAGCAGCCCGGTCATGCAGGTCAGGCGAGCCAGGCGGCGGTTGATGCGGGCCACATGCATGTCGCGGCACAGCGCCTGCACCGGGGCGATGTGCTGCACATCGGACGGGTCGTCGATCAGGCAGCCCAGGTCCACCGTATAGGACCGCGCCAGGTAGTTCAGGATCTGGAACGGGCGGATCTTCTCGCCCTTGATCGGCGGATAGGGCAGCCGCTGTGTCAGGAACAGCAGGTTGGGCCGTCCCGCCGCCATCAGCCCAGGCCCCGGACGATCGGCGGACCCAGCAGGTTGGCCACCGGCAGCGGCAGGCGTTTCCAGGCGCTGATGAACATCCGGTATTTCGGGTTCATCGGATTGTGGTCGGGGATCGACGCGCCGGGGGCCAGCTTGAACCGGTAATGCAGCTTCTCCGGCTGGAACCCCCAGTTGTGCTTGAACGAGAACGCCCCGGTCCCCAGCTTGCTGCGCCCGAAATCGAACATCCGGCATCCGCGATCCGCCCCGCGGCGCATCACCTCCCAGTACATGAAGTCGTTGCCGGCGCGCTGGCGCGCCGCGGACGTGCCGCCGCCGTAATAGGGAATGACCTCGTCACGGAAATAGAAGTTCATCACCGAGGCGATCGCCGCATCGCCGTCCAGGATCGTGACGATGTCGGCGCAGTCGCGGAACACCTCGGCCAGGATCGCGAAATAGCGGCGCGAGGACACCGGCGTGCCCAGGTTGCGCACGCTTTCCGCATAGATCCGGTGCAGGGCCGGCACATCCAGGTTGCTGACCGAGGTCAGCCCGTTCTGGATGCCCTTGCGCACCATCGCCCGCTGCTTGCGCGGGATGGCCTTCATGTTCTTCTCGTGATCGGCCTCGATCGGCTTGCGAAACGTCACGTACAGATCCGGCCGCTCGGCCCAGTCGCTGGCCACGGGATCGCGATGGCGGAACTCCACCGCCGAGGCGCCGGTCTGCTCCAGCAGGCGGGCGGCATGCGCCTCCAGCGCGGCGGCACTTTCGGCATCGGCGGCCAGCGGCCCGCCATAGACGCAGAACGGGACCGAGATCAGCGTGTTGCCGAACAGCGCGGTCTTCACCTGCGCCAGCGGCAGCACGCCGGTGATGGCGCCGTCGCGTTCGGTATAGACGAAATGCGTGCGATGGCCGAAGGCGGCCTCGATCACGCGCGCCCAGGCGGCGCGGTGAAAGAACGTGCCCTGCGGCATGGCGGCGACGAACGCGTCCCACGCGATCGCGCTGGCGGAATCGAGCGGTCGTGTCGCGAGGGTCATCCAGCCAGAATCCCGGGAATCAAGCCGCCACCGACGCGACGGCGGCCGGTCGCGACGCCTGGGGCGCCAGGATGTCGGCATAGACCTGGTCCATGCGTCCCCAGGCGAATTGCCGCAGGATGACATCGATGTCGCCGGCCATGCGCGACAGGTTGGTGTAGTGACGAATGCGGGACTTCCAGCCGCAGCCATCGATACGCGGCTGGCCGGGGTCGATCTCCCACCGATGGAAATAGAAGATGCCGGGCATGTTCTCCCGCCGGTTCAGGTGCGACAGCCCGGCGCGGTACAGCACCGACGGCAGCAGGCGGAAATAGCCGCCGCCCGAGCACGGCCAGTTGCGGCCCAGCGCGTGCACCGTCGTCATCGGAATTTCCCACAGCGTGCAGCCATCCGGACGGAACGGCGTGCGCGGCGCGTCCGGCATGCCGTACAGGTCGTGCCGGATCGGGTTGATCGAGGAGCTGTAGGTATAGCCCGCATCCTCCAGCTCGCGGAACGCCCACAGGTTGCGCGCGCCGATCGAGAATGTGGCGGCGCGATAGCCCGCCACCCGCACGCCCCCGATATCTTCCAGCAGGCGCCGCGTGCGGCTGACATCGGCGCGGAAGGTCGGCGGGTCCTGCGAGTCGGCGCGCGTGTGATCCCACCCGTGGCTGGCCAGTTCATGCCCGGCATCGACGATGCGGCGGATCATCGCCGGATGGCGTTCCGCCACCCAGCCCAGCGTGAAGAACGTGCCATGCACCCCGGCGCGGGCGAATTGGGCCAGGATGCGATCGACATTCGCTTCCACCCGCCGGGGCCGGGTGTCCCAGCCGCCGCGCTCGACACAATGGGCGAAGGCCTGGACCTGGAAGTAATCCTCCACATCGACGGTCATCGCATTGCGCACGGGTGTGCCGGTGGCGGTCATGGCTGGGTTGTCTCGTTCTGGCCCAACAGGCCGAGGATGCGGCGGAACACCCGGTCCTGGCGCGCGACGGCGCGTTCCAGGGCCTCGATCCGGTGCAGCAGCACGTCGACATCGATGGCCGGGGCGCCGCCGTCCGGCAAGGCCTGGTCCACCAGCGTCGGGCGGGCATGGCCGGCGCCCAGATCCTGTTCCAGCTCGGTTGCGGTGCTTTCGACCATCGCGGCGGTGATGCGGTGCAATTCCTCCAGCGCGCTGAACAGCAGGATGCGCGAGCACAGCGTGTTGATCCGCCGCGGGATGCCGCCGGTCGCACGATGGATGGCGCGGAACGCCTCGTCGTCCAGCGCCGGATCGCCGGTCCAGCCGACGGTGCGCAGCCGGTGTTCGACATAGCCGCGGGTCTCGTCGGCGCTGAGCGGACCCAGATGGTACGACGCCAACACGCGCTGGCGCAGCTGTTCGACATCGGGGCTGGCCAGGATCGGGCGGAACTGCGGCTGGCCCAGCAGGATCGTCTGCACCGATGCCTTGCCGTCGACCGTGATGTTGGACAGCATCCGCAGCTCTTCCAGCGCGGCCAGCGACAGGTTCTGCACCTCGTCCACGACCAGCAGGCAGCGGCGGCCCATGCGGCGCTGGTCGCGCACCATATGCTCGAACCGGCGCAGCAGCGTGGATTTGTCGGTGCCGGGGGTCTCGCCCAGGCCGAAATTCGCCATGACCAGGCGCAGCAGATCGTCGCCGGACACCTGCGTGGTGACGATGCGGGCGATGATGTAGGTGCTGTGGTCCAGCTGCGACCACAATTGCTCGACCAGCGTGGTCTTGCCGGCGCCGACCTCGCCGGTGACGACGATGAACCCCTCGCCTTGC
>CAYZKM010000562.1:0-3539 GCA_964478525.1 uncultured Bifidobacterium sp. | reverse complement strand
GATCTGGATGCGCTGGCGGATGCCGACCTGCTGAAGGCGGAACATTTCCTGCACCTGCGCTGCGAGGTGCCGGCAACCGACACGCTGGAGCTGCTGGAGCCGGTGGCCGACCATCCCCGCGTGCGCATGATCAGCCTGATGGACCACAGCCCCGGCATCGGCCAGTACGCCGACATTGATTTCTATCGCAACCTGCGCCGGCGCAACGGGCTGGATGACGCCTATATCGACAAACGTATCCTCGAATTGCAGGAACAGCGCGCTCGGCTGCGCGACCCCAACCGGCGCGCGCTGCTCGCCCGCGTGGCCGGGCGGAAGGTGGCGCTGGCCAGCCATGACGACCGCACGCCCGAGGAAGTGGCCGAGAACGCCGCCGACGGCATCCGCATCAGCGAGTTTCCCGTCACCATGGCCGCCGCGAAGGCGGCGAAGGCGGCGGGGATGCAGGTGATCGCCGGCGCACCCAACATCGTGCGCGGCGGGTCCCATTCCGGCAACGTCAACGCCGCCGATCTGCTGGCCGCCGGATCGGTCGATGTGTTCGCCTCGGACTATGTGCCGCCCAGCCTGGTCGAGGCGGCGTTCCACTGTGCGCGCGAGGGCGGGGTGGACCTGCCCGCCGCCATCGCGATGGTGACGGATGCCGCCGCGCGGATGGCCGGGCTGTCCGATCGCGGACGGCTGGAGCCGGGTCTGCGCGGGGATGTCGTGCGGGTGCGCCTGCATGGCACGCTGCCGATCGTGCGCCAGGTGTGGCGTGGCGGAGAACGGGTGATCTGATGAACGCCGACGCCCGGGTCGCGGTCTATTACGCCCCGCTGCCCGACGATCCGCTGACCCGCGCCTCGGCCATCTGGCTGGGGCGCGATCCCGTCACCAACGCCCCGCTGGCGCAGCCCGACCTGCCCGATATCGGCGGGATCACCGCCGATCCGCGCGGCTATGGCTTCCATGCCACGCTGAAGCCGCCGATGCGCCTGCGCTCCGGACGCACCTGGAACGAGTTATGTGCCGCCGCCCGCCTGCTGGCGCGCGGGATTGCCCCGTTCGCGCTGCCGGCGCTGGCGGTTTCGGATGTGCACGGGTTCCTGGCCCTGCGCGAAACCGTTCCGTGTGCCCCGTTGCAGGCTCTGGCCGATGCCTGTGTGGCGCGGCTGGATGATTTCCGCGCGCCACCGTCGGAGGCCGAGCTGGCGCGTCGGCGGCGCTCTGCCCTGACAGGCGAGCAGGATGCGATGCTGGAACGCTGGGGCTATCCCTATGTGTTCGACACCTGGTTCTTTCACATGACGCTGACGCGGCGGCTGTCGGCCGGGGAGAAAGCCGTCTATATGCCGGCGGCCGAGCGCCATTTCGCCGCCTGCCTGGCGCTGCCTCGTCGCGTGACCGACATTTGTCTGTATATACAGACCAGTCCCGGCGCGCCTTTCGTCATCGCCGAACGTCTGCCATTGCGCGGTTGAGCGCGGCGAGGAAGCGGGCGATCCCGGCTTCCGTCGTGGTATCGTTCCATACGGTTTCGCTGTCGATTCCCGCCGGCAGGGCCGCGCTGCGCGACAGCCGGGCGGCGATGTCGGCGGCGGTCTCCCGCCCGCGGGCGGCCAGGCGCCGGGCGAGGATTTCCGGCGGGGCGGTAATCTCGATCACCCGGGTGGGAAATGCCGCCGCGGCCTGGCGGATGACGCCGCGCGATACATTCGCCACCACGACGACCCCGCGCGCGAGATCGTCCGCGATATCGGCGGGGATGCCGTACAGCAGCCCGTGGGCGGCCCAGTGCAGGGCGAAATCGCGGCGGTGGAATTCGGCCTCGGTGACCGGCTCGTGCGCCTCGCCTCCGGCCTGCGCGGGGCGGGTGATGGCGCGGCGGACGAAGCGGATGCGCGGATCGGAGGCCAGCGCGGCGCGTGCCGCGTCCAGCAGCGTGTCCTTGCCCGCACCGCTGGGGCCGACGACCAGGATCAGTATGCCACCCATTCCCTGTTTCCGTTCTTCGCTTTGCCAGGGCGCAACGTGGCGCTAGCTTGCACGGAAATCCAGCGCATGTCGGTGACAAGAGGAGCCAGCGCGATGTTCACCACCAGGCCGGAAATCGCCGGCACGTTCGGCGTCGCCGCCTCCACGCATTGGCTGGCAAGCCAGACCGCGATGGCGGTACTGGAACGCGGCGGCAATGCGTTCGACGCCGCGGTCGCCGGCGCCTTCGTGCTGCATGTCGCCGAACCGCATCTGAACGGACCGGGCGGCGATGCGCCGATCATCCTGCACGATGCGCGCGCCGGGACGCAGCACGTGATCTGCGGGCAGGGGCCCGCGCCACAGGCCGCCACGCCGGCGGCATTCGCCGATCTCGGGCTGGACCTGATCCCCGGCACCGGCCTGCTGCCCGCTGTCGTGCCCGGCGCCTTCGATGCGTGGGCCACGCTGCTGCGCGACTGGGGCAGCTGGGAACTGCCTGACGTCATGGCCTATGCCATCGGCTATGCCCGCAATGGCTGCCACGTCGTCGGCCGGGTCAGCGCGCAGATCCAGACCATGCGCCCGATGTTCGAGCGGGAGTGGAAGACCTCGGCCGCCGTCTTCCTGCCCGGCGGCGCTGTCCCCGCGCCGGGGTCGCTGCTGCGCCGCCCGGCTTTGGCCGATACGTATGAGCGGATCTGCCGGGAAGCCGTCGGCGCGACGCGCGAGGCGCGCATCGATGCCGCCCGCCGGTACTGGTATCGCGGCCATGTCGCCGAGGTGGTGGACCGCTTCTTCCGGTCCAACGAGATCCTGGACGTGTCGGGCCGGCGCCATCGCGGCCTGCTGGCGGCCGAGGATTTCGCCCGCTGGTCCGCCCCGGTCGAGGCGCCGCTGGCCTGTGACTACGGCCGCCACACCGTGCTGAAATGCGGACCCTGGAGCCAGGGGCCGGTGTTCGCGCAGATGCTGGCCTTGCTGAAAGGGTTCGATATCGGATCGATGGATCCGGTGGGCGCCGACTTCGTGCATGTGGTGGCCGAGGCGATGAAGCTCGCCTATGCCGATCGCGAGGCCTATTACGGCGACCCCGATTTCGTTCCGGTGCCGATGGCCGCGCTGCTGTCGGATGCCTACAATGCCGACCGCCGCGCGCTGATCGGGGCGACGGCGTCGATGGATCTGCGCCCCGGCGGCATCCCCGGCTTCACCCCGGTCGTCGATCACGGCGCGGCGGCGCGGGTCGGGCTGCTGGCGGGCGATACCATGGGCAGCGGAGAGCCCACGGTCTCTCGCCTGGGGGCCAGCAGCGGTGATACCTGCCATATCGACGTGATCGACCGGTTCGGCAACATGGTCTCGGCCACGCCATCGGCTGGGTGGCTGCAATCCTCGCCGGTGATCCCCGAACTCGGCTTCCCGATGGGCAGTCGTGGGCAGATGTTCTGGCTGCAGCCCGGCCTGCCCAACAGCCTGGAACCGGGCAAGCGGCCGCGCACCACGCTGTCGCCCAGCTTCGCGCTGCGCGACGGCAAGGCCTGGATGGCGTTCGGCACCCCGGGCGGGGAGCAGCAGGATCA
>CAYZKM010000561.1:0-3558 GCA_964478525.1 uncultured Bifidobacterium sp. | reverse complement strand
ACCCCTCGGCGATCGCCTCCAGGCTCTTTTCGAAGGATACCTTGTTCTCCTTGATGTAGATCGAGATCGCCAGGTCCATGTCCAGCATCACCACCTGGTTCAAGGCGCCCATCAGCCGGCCGGTCTTGGCTTGCGCGGCGGCGGGGTTCAGCCGGCTGGCATGCACCCGGGCAGCAGCGGCGTACAGCCGGCGCAGGACAAATGAGTACCCGCCGACATACCACCGCGGCTCCAGCCCGATGCGGCTGTGCATCAGCCCGATGCGCCGCACCGAAGTGACGTAATCGTCATCGAAACGCGCCGCGAACAGCTTTTGCCAATGGGTCTCCTGCGCATTCGCGGCGCGATCCATCTGCGACGGTTCGGCGAACATCGCTGCCAGAGACGGGAATTTTCGGATATGCGCATAGAAATCCTTCAGGATGCCCGGCAGTACCCGGCGCAGCTCCGGCAGAAATTCGGCCAGTACCTCGCGGGTGTGGTCATCGATCTCCGCGAACCGCGCGCGGTCCTGAATTTCGGGCGAAATGGCCATGAAAATATTTCCTGTCGGACGTTAAATATTGCGATATCGTGATTTCCGCACTGTATGTCGGCGACGCTGTGTTCTCCAGCAAAGAAATGTAGATATTTGTCGACCTGCCCATCCGCATCATGCGCCTGGCATCACGGCCCGCCACCCAAGCGGAATCGATCCCCGGCAGCGGCGCGTTGGATCGCGGTTAACGGCAGACCCGGCGCCATCGCGCCGGCGTTAACCTGCCGGACCTGCGGCCAGGCAAGGCGCCGTCGTTGTCAATTCCCGCCGGTCACCGCCGAACCGTAGCCCCCGCCGCCCGGCGTGTGGATCACGAACACATCGCCCGGTCCGACCTCGGCCTTGTCGGTGCCGGTCAGCACCGTGCGCGATCCGTCCGCACGCTCCACCCATTGTTCCCCCCGCGCCCCGTCGGCCCCACCTTCCAGGCCGAACGGCGCGACATTGCGACGAGACGACACGATCACCGCCGTCATCGGCTCCAGGAAGCGGATGCGCCGCACCGCGCCATCACCGCCGCGCCACCTGCCGCCGCCGCCCGAGCCGCGCCGGATGCCGAACAGATCCACCCGCACGGGATAGCGCAGTTCGAACACCTCGGGGTCGGTCATGCGGGTGTTGGTCATGTGCGTCTGGATCGCGGATGTGCCGTCGAACCCCGGCCCCGCGCCGGTGCCGCCGCAGATCGTTTCATAATATTGGCGCGTGGCATCGCCGAACAGGAAGTTGTTCATCGTCGCCTGCGAGCAGGCCAGCGACCCCAATGCTCCGAACAAGGCGTTGCAGGTGGCCTGGGATACCTCGGTGTTGCCCGCCACCACCGCCGCGCCGGGATGCGGTGACAGGAACGTGCCGTCGGGGATGACCAGCCGCAACGGCGTCAGGCACCCGTCGTTCAGCGGAATGTCGTCACCCACCAGGCAGCGGAAGACATACAGCACCGCGGCGCGAGTCACCGCGGGAGGAGAGTTGAAGTTGCCCTCGTCCTGCGGCCCGGTGCCGGTGAAATCCACTGTCGCGCTGCGCGATGCCCGATCGACGCTGACCGACACGCGCAGCGGCTTGCCGTTGTCCATCGTGTAGTGGAAGGACCCGCTGCCCAGCCGGTCGATGACGCGGCGCACGGATTCCTCGGCATTGTCCATGACATGGCGCATATACGCCGCCACCGTGTCCCAGCCGTACTGTACGACGACGCGCTGCAGTTCCTGCACGCCCTTCTCGTTCGCCGCCACCTGCGCCTTGATGTCGGCGACATTCACATCGGGGCTGCGGGCCGGGTATTTGGCGCCGGCCAGCACCGCGCGAAACGCATCCTCGCGGAAGGCACCGCCATCCACCAGCAGGAAGTCGTCGATGACGACGCCTTCCTCCTCCAGCGTGCGCGACAGCGGCGGGGTCGACCCGGGCGTGATGCCGCCGATATCGGCGTGATGGCCGCGACTGCCCAGGAAGAACAGGATGCGTCGCCCATCGGCGTCGAAGACCGGGGTGATGACGGTGACATCGGGCAGATGCGTGCCGCCATTGAACGGGTTGTTCAGCGCCACCACGTCGCCGGGCTTCAGCGTCGCGCGCCGGTTGATCAGCACGGTGCGCACGCTCTCGCCCATCGCGCCCAGATGCACCGGCACGTGCGGCGCATTGGCGACCAGGCGCCCCTCGCCGTCGAAGATGGCGCAGGAGAAGTCCAGCCGCTCCTTGATGTTCACGCTCATGGACGTGTTCTGCAGCACCGCGCCGGTCTGCTCGGCCACGTTCATGAACAGGTTGTTGAACAATTCCAGCAGCACGGGATCCGGCCGATCGCTGCCGGGGGGCACGCGGGTGGCCATCGCCTCGGTCCGGCGCAGCAGCATATGGTCAAGGGCCGTCACCTCGGCGGTCCAGCCAGGCTCGACAACAGTGGTTGCGTTGGCCTCGCGGATCAGCGCGGGACCGGGGATGCGGTCACCGGCCAGCAGCGCGGTACGCTCGAACACCGGTGCACGGTGGGCAGCGGCGGTGAACAGCGGTACCGTATCGACAGGTGTCAGCGCAGCCGAGGCGCGGGCGGGCAGCGTCGCCTCGCGCACATCCTCTCCGGGCGCGACGGCTTCCACCGCCACGGCCTCGACGATCAGCGGCCGGCCAGGCGTGACGAAGCCGAACCGGGCGCGATGGGCGGTGGTGAAGGCCGCGGTCAGTGCCGCGACCACGTCGCCGCCCTGGTCCAGCGGCACGACCAGCGCCGCCTCGGTGCCGGCATAGCGCAGATGCAACGACGCCGTGGCCGTCACCGCCGCCGGATCGGCACCCTGTCCCGCCAGCGCCGCACGGGTCTCGGCTGTCAGGCGTTCGGCGATCGTGTACAGCCCGGGCAGGGCGTCAGCGGTCAGCGTGGCCTCGACCGCCTGTTCGCGCATCGCGCTCTGGTCGGCCAGGCCCATGCCATAGGCGGACAGCACGCCGGCATAGGGGTGGATGAACACGGTCTCCATCCCCAGCGCGTCGGCGACCAGGCAGGCATGCTGGCCACCGGCGCCACCGAAGCATTGCAAGGCGAAGCGCGTGGCATCGTGGCCCTTCTGCACCGAGACCTGCTTGATCGCGTTCGCCATGTTGGCAACCGCGATGGCGAGGAACCCCTCGGCCACCTGCTCGGGCGTACGGGCAACGCCCGTCGCGGCGGAGATTTCGGCGGCCAGGGCAGCGAATTTCTCCCGCACCACGCCCGCGTCCAGCGGCTGGTCACCATCGGGGCCGAAGATCGCCGGGAAATGCGCGGGCTGGATCTTGCCGACACAGACATTCGCGTCGGTCACCGTCAGCGGCCCGCCGCGGCGATAGCAGGCGGGTCCGGGATCGGCGCCGGCCGAATCCGGACCGACCCGCATCCGCGACCCGTCGAAATGCAGGATCGACCCCCCGCCGGCCGCGACCGTGTTGATCGCCATCATCGGCGCCCGCATGCGCACGCCGGCGATCGCGGTTTCGAAAGTACGCTCGAACCCGCCGGCATACAGCGCGACGTCGGTCGA